>JBOFUO010000071.1:0-20290 GCA_051652625.1 Cetobacterium sp. | reverse complement strand
AATCTTCAATTATTGATTGGAACTTTTTAGGATGAAGATCTTCGAATGAATGTAATTTATATCCAAATTTAGAAAGAGTTTCACTTAAAGTTTTAACTCTTTCAGGATCAGGAGTTTCATGAACTCTATAAACAGATGGAATTTCTAGCCAGAAAAGCTTTTCAGCTATAGATTCATTAGCCATAATCATGAAATCTTCAATTATTCTTTCAGACTCTCCTCTTTCAATAGTTTTTAAATATTTAACTTTTTTATTTTCATCTAAAATAACTTTAACTTCTGGTAAATCAAAATCAATAGAACCTCTATTATATTTTATTGCTCTTATAATTTTAGAAAGCTCTAACATAGTAGAAATCATATCAACTATATCACTATATTTTTCAGTCATTTCAGAATCTTTATTGATTATTTTATTTACGTTTGTATAAGTCATTCTATGAGCTGTTTTGATAACTGATTTATAAGTTTGAATATCAATAGCTCTACCTTGAGAATCAATTAAAATTTCTACAGAGAAAGTCAATTTATCTTCATGTGGATTTAGTGAACAGATTCCATTTGAAATCTCTCTAGGGAACATAGGTAAAACTCTATCTACCATATATACAGAGTTTCCTCTTTTTTCAGCTTCTTTATCAAGTTTAGAACCAGCTGGTATATAGTGTGAAACATCAGCTATAGCAACAATTAATTTATAATAACCGTTTTCAAGTTTTTCTACATAAACAGCATCATCTAAATCTTTAGCATCGTCACCATCAATAGTTATAATAGGTAAATGTCTTAAATCTTTTCTCTTGTTAATCTCTTCTTGTGAAATTGATATTGGTATTTGACGAGCTTCAGCTAAAACTTCATCAGGGAAATCTTCAGATAAACCTTCTCTTAGTAATAGAGCTTTAACCATATTATTTGTATCGAAAGGATTACCAATTTGCTCTATAATTCTACCTTCAGGTTTTTTCTCATCTGTTCCCCAGAATGTAACTTCAACAACAACTAATTCACCATCTTTAGCTTTGTTAAAGAAGTTTCTAGGAATATATATATCTCTACCAAAAGATTGTGTAGGTCTAACAAATCCAAAATTTTCTTTTTTTTCAAAAATACCAATAATTGTATTTTTTTCTCTTATTAAAACTTCGGCGATTTCACCTTCTTTTTTTCCTTTACCTTCTGGAGAAGTAACATTAATTAAAACTACGTCACCATCTAAAGCTGTTCCAAATTTACTTCTAGGAATAAAGTAGCCTTCTGTATCTGTATCAACAAATCCAAATTTATTTTTAATATTTGAAAACTTTCCTTTTATAAATCCTAAATTTTCAGGAATATTATATTTGTTTCTTTTGTTTTTCATTATCTCGCCAGCTTCTACCCATTGTTCAACAATATCTCTATTATCTTTTTTATACTTAGGAGACCATCCAAGAGCTTTTGTAATTTCATCTAGTGTTAAAGCTTTGCTTTCTTTTAAAATATTTTTTAATTGTTCTAGTTGTTTATCTAATTTTGTTTTTATTTTCATAAATTTTAAATCCTCCTATTAGCTTATTTTTAAAAGCCAATTTCGCATCTCTATCGAATCAGTATGTATCACATAATTTTTATTCAAAAGATACTCAATTTTTTTTGTAACTTCTAGTAAAATGGCTTTATCTAAATTTACTAGCGCTAAATCTCTAATTTTTTCAACATATGGGTAATCTCTTTTAGGTTCAATAGCATCTGCTATATAAACAATTTTTTCGATTAAATCCATATTTTTTCTTCCAGTAGTATGGTATTTTATTGCATTTAAAGTTTCAACATCATGAATTCCAAAGATATTTTTAGCAATATATGCACTTGCATAACTATGCAAAATTTCTGTATTGTCAAGGTAATCATTTGATTCTGTTTTAAAATTTTCTTTTGAAATTTCAATTAGTTCTTTTTTTGACATCTCTTTAGCATAATCATGTAAAAGAGATGCAACTGCTAATTTATCCAAATCAACATTATAAAGTTTACCTAAAATAAGGGCTGTTTCTAAAACTCTGAGAGAATGGTCATATCTTTTTTTTGATACAACTAATTTTAATTTATCTTTAAAAAAATCAGTGTTCATAGTTCCTCCAAATTTTGAAAAGGGAGTTTCAGAAAATAGAAACCCCCCTAAAATTATATATTATTGTTTAATTTATAACTCTTATTTATATTGATAAAATTTACTTTATCTGTAGGGATTCCATTTATTAGTAAAACAACAATGTCTGCTCCACCAGGAGTTAATAAACTATTTACAAAAGAATAGATAATAAGTAGTTCCTCTTGGGGAGTACTTGCAGAAGAAAGAACTTTAGAATCTAAATCTAAGTAAAGTATTCTATTTTTTATGTATACTTCATATTTAAAGATATCTTCTTTAATGATTTTTTTCTCTTTAAGTTTAATTAAAAGATTGTTAATAATCTCTTTTAAAATATTTTCTTTTTCTTTTAGATTAAAGTTTAAAATAGTGTTTTCAGAGCTTAATTTTCCAACTTTTAAATCTGGGAAAAAAATAGGTGTAATAAATTCTGATTTTTTAATTTCTTCAATTTTAGGTGAAGAAATTTGTGTAATAGTTTTACTTTTTTCATCAAGTTGTTTTGAATATATTCCAGTTACAAAAGTTAAACATATTAAACTGATTAAAAATAGTTTTAATTTGTTTGACATAAAGCCTCCTAATAAAAAAATGTTCTAATTTTATTTGCTAATTCATCTGCCATAATATTTTGATTAGCATCTTTAGATAGTTTAGCAACATCAGCTTTATTTGTTATAAAGCCTAATTCAACTAAAATTCCAGGACCATTAAAACCTCTAAGAACAGCAAAGTTAGCACCGTAAATCCCTCTATCTCTCATATTTAAACGCTTTGCCATAGATGTGTTTAAAGGTTTAGCAACAGTAATAGATTTTTCCATATTTTTATTATATGATAACTCACCCATTATTTGAGCAATACTACCAGTTTTTTCTCCATATTTTTCACCAAAACTATTTTCATAAGAAGCTATTTTTTCTGCATAAGGAGAAGATTTTTTTGAAAAATAAAAAATTTCCATTCCGTTAGCAGTAGCATTATTAGAAGCGTTTAAATGTAAGCTGACAAATAAATCTGCTTTAGCTCTATTAGCAATACGGCTTCTTTCAGATAATGTAATAAAAGTATCATTACTTCTAGTCATAATAATATTAAAATCTTTGGATAATCTAGTTTGTAGTTTTTTAGAAACTGCTAGTGCAATATCTTTTTCTTTATATTTTTTAAATCCAATAGCTCCAGGATCTTTGCCACCATGTCCAGCATCAATTGCAATTGTAAACTCTTTTTTAGATGATGTTGTTGGTCTTAAATCAACTACAATTCTATGTGGCTTAGTTAAAGAGTAAACTTTATGCCCAGCACCTTTTTTAAGTTTTATAAAAAATCCAATATTAGAACCATAATCGATAAAATCTATCTTTTCAATACTTTTTCCAAGTAATTTAGAAGGATTAAACTTAGAAGCCATTTTAACTTTTTCAACCTGTAAAAAAAGTAGTCTATTATATTCGTCATAGTTACTAGTATATTTAGGTTTAACAGTTGTTGAAATATCAAAAACCAGTTGTGGTGGGTTATTATTTAATCGAACTCTTTGAATAGTAGTATTAGCAAAAATAGTTAGAGAAAAAAAACAAAACATAAAAAATATAAGGTATTTTTTCATAATTACTCTCCATCAATTTATAATAATAAAATAGGATGGAAAAGTTATCCATCCTATCCTTTGCAAATATTTTTATTTTAAAACTCTTGTTATAGAATTTTTAAGTACTTGAATATTAACACCCTTATCAACTCTGATAGATAAAAATTCAGGTCCCATATTAGAAACAGTACCTTTAATACCACCAGAAGTAATAACTTCAGCACCTTCTTTTAAAGAATCTAACATCTCTTGATGTTTCTTTTGTTTCTTTTTGTTTGGTAAAATAAGTAAGAAATAAAATACAGCTGCCCAAATAGCAAATGTAAGAACCATTCCACCATATTTAGAAAATAACTCGTTCATATTATTAAAGCCCCCTTAGATAATATTATTCTAAGATAAGTATACCATAAGGCTATACTCTTTTCAATAAAATTTAAGCAAAGAAATTCTTTAATTTATCAAAGAAGTTTTTATTATCTTTATGATTTTTATCTTTTAAACTTTCTTCAAACTTCATTAGTAGTTCTTGTTGTTCTGAATTTAGATTTACAGGAACTTCAATTTTAATTCTAACTATTTGGTCTCCTGTATAAGGACTTCTAGGATTTTTAATACCCTCACCTTTCATTCTAAATAACTTATCATTTTGAGTTCCAGAAGGAATCTTTATAGTCTTTTTACCATTTAGTGTAGGAATTTCAATTTCTCCACCAAGAGTTGCTTTGGCAAAAGTAACAGGAACTTCACAGATTATATCTACACCATTTCTTTCAAAGAATGGATGTGCCTTAACTGAGATGTAAACATAAAGGTCTCCATTTGGGCCACCTTCAGTACTTGCGTTACCCATTCCAGAAAGTCTAAGTTTTTGCCCAGCATCAATACCAGCAGGAATTTTAATAGTTTTTTCAACTACCTCATTATCAATACCAGTTCCATGACATTTCTTACATCTTCTTTCAGGAACTTCACCTTTACCATGACAAGCATCACATTCTTTAGCAGTTTGGAAGTTTCCAAAAACTGTTCTTTGAACAACATGTATAGTACCAGTTCCATTACACTTAGAACACTTATTCATTTTAGAACCACTTTCAGCACCTGTACCGTGACAAGTTCCGCAGCTACCAGTTCTCTTATACTTTAATAGTTTCTCTACGCCTTTAGCAGCTTCTTCTAGAGTCAATTCAACGTTGTATCTTAAATCTTCTCCTGGTTCAGGACCTCTTTGACGAGAAGAGGTGTTACCAAATCCACCACCGCCACCGAAGAATGAACCAAAAATATCTCCTAAATCTTCAAATCCGCCACCAAATCCGCCGCCGTAACCACCAGCACCAGATCCACCACCGTTTTCAAAAGCTGAATGTCCAAATCTATCGTATTGAGCTCTTTTGTTTTCATCTGAAAGAACTTGATATGCTTCGTTTATTTCTTTGAATTTATCTTCAGCAATAGTTTTTTCAGAATCGCTAGCTCCACTAAATTTATCTGGGTGATATTTCATAGCAGCTTTTCTATATGCTTTTTTTATCTCAACATCTGAAGCGCCTTTAGCAACTTCTAGAGTGTCATAAAAGTCTCTCTTAGCCATTTAAAAAAATCCTCCGTTTCTTAAAATAAGGGATAGAGTAGCTCTATCCCTTATTAAAGTATATATTAATTAGTAATATTAGTCAACTATCTCAGCGTCAGCAACATCGTCTTTAGCTTTGTTTTCTGGGTTAGCTTCACCTTGTTGGTTTGCTTGAGCATCTTTGTATATTTCTTCAGCTAACTTATGAGCAGCAGCAGATAATTTTTCAATAGCAGCATCAATAGCTTCTTTATCTCCATTATCTTTAATAGCTTTTAACTCTTCTGTAGCTTCTTCAATAGCTTTCTTTTCATCTTCAGTTATTTTTTCAGCATAATCTTTCACTGATTTTTCAGTAGAAGCAATAAGCATATCAGCTTTGTTTCTAGTTTCAACTAATTCTTTGAACTTTTTATCTTCAGCTTCGTTAGCTTCAGCATCTTTTTTCATTCTTTCAATTTCATCAGCAGATAAATTTGTAGATCCAGATATTGTAACGTTACTGATTTTTCCAGTTCCTAAATCTTTAGCAGAAACATGAACAATTCCGTTAGCATCAATATCAAAAGTAACTTCTATTTGTGGAACTCCTCTAGGAGCAGCAGGAATACCGTCAAGATTGAATTCTCCTAATTTATGGTTGTCAAGAGCTTTAGCTCTTTCACCTTGTAAAACATTTATAGTAACAGCTGGTTGATTATCAACAGCAGTTGAGAATACTTGAGATTTTTTTACAGGAATAGTAGTATTTCTTTCAATTATTTTAGTAAATACTCCACCTAAAGTTTCAATTCCTAAAGATAATGGAGTAACATCAAGAAGTAAAACATCTTTAACGTCTCCCATTAAAACTCCACCTTGTATAGCAGCACCTTCAGCAACAACCTCGTCAGGATTTATTCCTTTGTTTGGTTTTTTACCAAAGTAAGACTCAACCCACTCTTGAACAGCAGGAATTCTTGTAGATCCACCAACTAATAAAATCTCGTCAATATCTGAAGGATTTAATCCAGCAGCTTTTAAAGCGTCTTTTGTTGGAACTTGAGTAGCTTCAACTAATTCTCTAGTTAAATCGTTGAACTTTGCTCTAGTTAATTTTAAATCTAAATGCTTAGGTCCAGTAGCATCCATAGTTATGAATGGTAAAGAGATATGAGCTTCCATTAATGTAGAAAGTTCTTTTTTAGCTTTTTCAGCAGCATCTTTAAGTCTTTGGTAAGCCATTTTATCGTTGCTTAAATCAATTCCACTTTCTTTTTTGAACTCTTCAGTTAAGTATTTTATTACTACATCGTCAAAGTTATCTCCACCTAAATGATTGTTACCTGAAGTTGAAATAACTTCAATTACACCGTCAGCGATTTCAAGAATAGAAACGTCAAATGTTCCTCCACCAAGGTCAAATACTAATACTCTTTCTTCTTGTCCAGCTTTTTCTAATCCATAAGCAAGAGCAGCAGCAGTTGGTTCATTTATTATTCTTTTTACATTTAAACCAGCTATAACACCAGCATCTTTTGTAGCTTGTCTTTGAGCATCTGTAAAGTAAGCTGGAACAGTGATAACAGCTTCAGTAACAGTTTCTCCTAAGTATGCTTCAGCATCAGATTTTAATTTTTTTAAAATCATAGCAGAAACTTCTTGTGGAGTATATTTTTTACCAAAAACATCTACTTTATAATCAGTACCCATATGAGTTTTGATAGATGAAATAGTTGATGTAGGATTTGTGATTGCTTGTCTTTTTGCAATTTCTCCAACAATAATTTCACCATTTTCTTTTATACTTACAACAGATGGAGTTGTTCTAGCTCCTTCTACGTTAGAGATTACAGTTGTAGATCCCCCTTCCATTATTGATACACATGAGTTAGTAGTTCCTAAGTCAATTCCTATAATTTTTGCCATTTAAAAAACCTCCTAAATATATCTAAATTTTTTAATTTTATTAATTTATTTTTTACAAACTTTAACCATTGAGGGTCTAATAACTTTTCCCTTCATTTTATAACCTTTTTGGAACTCAGAAATAATATCATCGTTATTATAATCTGCTGAATCTTCTACAGCAACAGCCATATGTAAATGAGGGTCAAAAGCTGCTTTTTCAGTTTCAATAGCTTCAACACCTTCAGTTATAATTGTACTTTTCATTTGTGAAAGAGTTAGTTCCACACCTTTAACTAAAGAATCAAAATCTTTTGATTCAGAAGAAGCAGAGATTGCTCTTTCTAAATTATCTATTATATCTAAAACTTTTACTATTATCTTTTCAGAAGCAAAAGCTTTTAAATCTTCAAATTCTTTTTCTTTTCTTTTAGTGAAATTTTGGAATTCTGCTTGTTTTCTTAAATAAGAGTTTTTCCAGTCGTCAACTTCAGATTTTAATTTTAAAATTTCATTTTCATTAGAAATAGTTTCTTCAGTTATTTCAGCAGCTTCTACTGTTTCGTCAATTATTTCTTCATTCATATCTTTATCTGTCATTACTATCTCCTTCATTACTTATTTCTTTTATAACTTTATCAACTTCTTTTGTAACATGTTGTATAAGTCCCATTGTTTTTGAGTAAGACATTCTTTTTGGTCCCATAACACCAATTATTCCTGGGGAATTATCCATGTTATAAACAGAATAAACAAAACTATAATCTTCTAATCCTTTTACAGCTAATTCTTCACCAAAAATAACGTTTACATCTCCTTCTTTGAAAGGTTTAAATTTAATTGCATCTTCAAAGAGTTCTTTTATTTTTTGTCGTTTTGAAAAAATATCCAAAACGTCACTTATTTCATTAACTTGTTTATTTTTAAAAATTTCAGAAGAGTTTTCCCAAAAAAGTTTACCTTCAACCTCACCCGAAACAAAATCAATTATTTTTTCAATTTCATGAGATTCAATCAAATGATTTTTAATTTCGTAATTAATTTTTTGTGAGAGTTTTATAAGTTCATCCTCACTACACATTTCATCAAAAAAAATCTTTTTTGTACGAACACTTTTATTCTCCATAACAATTACTGCCATAGCCATGTAATCATCAATATGAATAAGTTCAACTTTTTTAATCTTTTCTTTTCTTTGAGTAGGTTCTATTACTATTCCAACATAGTTAGTTAGTTTTGATAAAAGAGTAGACGTTTTTCTTAAAACAGAATCAAGCTCTCTCATTTTTATTTCGTAAACAGAATTTATTCTAGCTTGTTCTTCTCTTGAAATTTTTTCAATTTTTAAAAGTTCTTCTAGATAAAATTTGTATCCTTTATCTGTAGGGATTCTACCAGAAGATGTATGAGTTTTACTTACAAACCCCATGTCTTCTAAATCAGACATTACATTTCTTATTGTTGCAGAGGATAGATCAATATTGTATTTTTTAACAAGAGCCCTAGAACCAATAGTATCTCCAGAAAGAAGATAAAAATCTATAATAGCTCCAAGAACAAGTTTTTCTCTATCATTGACAACCATATAATCACCCTTTTCAACTTTTGTTAGCACTCATACTTGAAGAGTGCTAACCTTGGAATAAATATAATATAAATTGAAATAAAAGTCAATATTTTTTTTAAAAAATTGAAATAATGGTTTAAAATTTAAGAGAAATACGGTATAATTTTTTTAGTGATTATATAATTAAGGAGGTAACGAAATGGGAGTTGTAATAGGTAAAAGTATTTTCCCGGGTATAATTATTGGCCGACCTTACATAGAGAAAAAAAAGAAAATAGATATTGAAAATTATAGAATAGATTTAGAAAAAATAGATGAAGAAATCGAAAGGTTTTTAGAAGCGGTTCAAAAAGCTAAAAACGATATAAAGCAAATAAAAAACAATTTAGAAGGAAAAATAAATAAAGAGGACTTACAAATTTTAACAGTTCATATAATGATGTTAGATGACCCTCAGTTTATAACTGATATAAAGAAAAGTATTAAGAAAGATCAAAGTAATGCAGAATCAATTGTAAAAAAAGTTTCAAATAAATATATAGAGATGTTTGAAAAAATAGCTGATCCAATATATAAACAAAGAGCATTAGATATAAAAGATATCAGTGAAAGAATAATAATGAATTTAACTTCAAAAGAAGAGGTAGATATAAATCTTAATGGTAGAATCCTTGTAATAAGAGAACTTTTACCATCAGAATTATTAAATATTTATTATGGTGGAATAAAATTAAATGGAATAATAATGGAGTATATGGGTGAAACTTCTCATACAGCAATTTTGGCAAAAGCATTAGAAATACCAACATTGATGGGTGGAAACGATTTGTTTTCTATAGATTGGGGAGATCAAATTATATTAGATACAACATCTATGGAAGGAAAAGTTATAACTAATCCAGATGTTAAAGCTTTAAAAAAATATGATGAAGAGAAAAATATATATAGAAAAAAAATAAAAGAAATCGAAGAATCTATTGATAAAGAAACAGTAAGTATTGACAATGAAAGAGTATTTTTACATCTAAATATAGGTGGTAGATTAGATATAACTCAAGTAAGTAAAAAAAATCCAGATGGAATAGGACTTCTTAGAACAGAATTGATTTATATGGATGCATTGGAGTTTCCGAATGAAGAAAAACAAAGAAAAATATATGAAAATATAGCTATAGAATTTGAAGAATCTCAAGGGAAAAAACCAATAGTAATAAGAACACTTGATATTGGAGCAGATAAAAAATTATCTTATTATAAGATGATAGATGAAGAAAATCCATCTTTAGGATGTAGAGGAATGAGATTAACTCTTTCAGATAAAGAGTTATTTAAAAATCAAATTAAAGGAATTTTAAGAGCTGCAAAAAACCACAATATAAAAATGATGTATCCGATGATAACTAATCTTAAAGAGATTAAAGAGGCAAAAGAGCTAGTTGAAGAATGTAAAAAAGAGTTGATTGAAAAAAAGAAAGAGTTTAAAGCTGATATAGAGATTGGCATGATGGTTGAAGTACCTTCAAACGTATTGTTAGCGGAAATTTTTGCGGACTATGTAGATTTCTTTTCAATTGGTACAAATGATTTAACTCAATATATATTAGCAACAGATAGATATAGTCCAATTGCTGAAAAGTTATATGATTGCTACGACCCAGCAGTTATAAGGGCAATAAATTTAGTTGCACAAGCTGGTATACAAAAAAATAAAAAAGTTTCTGTTTGTGGAGAGATGGCAGGAGAAAATCAAGCAGTTATAGCACTATTAAGTTTAGGGATAAGAGATTTAAGTATGGCACCAGCGTACATACCGAAAGTGAGAAATCTTATTAGAAAAATTAAAATTTTAGAATTAAATGAAATAAAAATTAAATTATTAAATGCAAGTGATTCTCAAGAAGTAAAAGAAATATTGAATACATATTTAGATAAAATTGAAAAAGGAGAATAAGGAATGAAGAAAGTAGAAGTTACAATAAAAAATAAAGCAGGATTACATGCTAGACCATCATCTTTATTTGTTCAAACTGCAAGTAAATATGATTCTGATATAAATGTGATTTTTGAAGATGAGATTATCAATGGAAAAAGTATAATGGGTTTAATGCTTTTAGCAGCAGAACAAGGAAGAGTATTAACTTTAGAGTGTGATGGAGAAGATGAAGATGCTATGATTGCAGAGTTAATAGATTTGGTTGAAGTTAAAAAATTTAATGAGGAGTAAATTGTGAAAATAATAAGAGCTGAAAAGATGGGCTTTTGTTTTGGAGTAAAAAAAGCAGTAGAAGCTTGTTATAGAATTGCAGAAAAAAAAAGTAAGAATAAATATATACTAGGAATGGTAGTCCACAATAAAGATGTTGTGGATGAAATGAAAAGAATAGGTTTTGTAATTATAGAAGAAGAGGAAATCTTAAATGGTAAAGATCCTTTAGTAAAAGGAGACACTATAATCATTAGGGCTCATGGTACAACAGCAGAAATAACAAATATATTGAAACAAAAGCAGATAGAAATTATAGATGCTACATGTATTTTTGTAGATAAAATAAAAGAAATTTTAATTGAAAGAGAATCTCTAGGAGATGAGATAATTTTTATTGGAGATAAAGAGCACCCAGAAGTAAAAGGAATAGTTTCTTTTGGAAAAAAAATAAATATTTTTAAAAATTTAAATGAATTAAAAGAAAAACCTTTGAACAGTAGTAAAAAATATTCAGTATTAACTCAAACAACTTTAAATAAAGAAAAATTTATAGATATAAAAGAATATTTACAAAAACACTATTCAAATGCCAAGATATTTGATAGGATATGTGGAGCAACAAGTGAAAGACAAGAAGCTACTAGAAAGCTTTCTAGAGTGTGTGATATAGTTATTGTAATAGGTGATTTAAAAAGTTCAAACAGTAAAAAACTTCTAGAGGTAGCTCTTACTGAAAATCCAAATAGTTACTTGGTTCAAAATGACATTGAATTGGATTTATCTATATTTTCTGAAAGTATGAAAATAGGGATAACAGCAGGTGCATCAACTCCAGAAGATATCATAAAAAAAATAGAAAATAAAATAAGGGGGAACTTTAATGTCGAATATTGATTTCAATGAAGATTTTGAAGCGTTACTAAACGAGTACATGCCGGTAAAACAAGATGAGGAAATAAAAAGTAAAGTAACAGGAGTAATAGTAAGTACAGATAGAAACTTTACTTATTTAGAAGTAGCAGGAGAACCAAAAGCTGTAAGAGTAAGAACAGAGGAGTTAGCAGGATATTCTCTAGGAGACGAAGTTGAAGTTCTAGTTGTAGCACAAGTTGATGAAGATGATTCAGTAATTTTAATTGCTTCAAAAAGAAGAGTAGATCAAGAAGCAGGCGTAAAGAAGTTACAAATTGCATTTGATAATAATGAAGTTGTAACAGGTAAAGTAGTAAAAAGAGTAAATGGTGGTTACATAGTTGAAATGTTTTCACAACAAGGATTCTTACCAAATTCATTATCAGAAATTCCTTTTGATAAAGGAGATTCTTTTGTAGGTCAAGAGTTAGTTGTTGCTATAAAAGAGATAAAAGATGATAAAAAAGGAAAGAAAATTCTTTTATCAAGAAGAGAACTTGTTGCTAAAAAAGAGATAGAAGCTATTGAAAAATTAACTTTAAATTCAACTGTTAAAGCTACAATTTTAGAAGTTTTAGCATTCGGATTAACAGTAAATTTAGGAGAGTTAAAAGGGTTTATTCATATCTCTGAAATAGATTGGAAAAAAACTGCAGATTTACAAAAGTTATATAAATCTGGAGATGTAATTGAAGCTAAAATTATTGAAATTGAAAAAGAAAAGAGAAATATAAAGTTATCAATAAAAGCTTTAAAGAAAAATCCTTGGGAAGTAGTTGCTCAGAACAATACTATAGGGTCAGAAGTTGTAGGAAAAGTAACAAGAATAACTAACTATGGAGCTTTTGTTGAATTAGTTCCTGGAGTTGAAGGTTTAATACATAGTTCTGATTTTTCTTGGACGAGTAATAAAGTAAATATAAATAACTTTGTTAAAGTTGGAGATGAAATAAAAGCAGTTATTAATGAATTAAAACCAGCAGAAAGAAAATTGAAATTAAGTATAAAAGAATTAAGTGCAAATCCTTGGAAAGATGCAGCGACTAAATTTGCAATAGGGTCAGTATTAACAGGAACAGTTGTTGAAGTTAAGCCATTTGGTATTTTTGTTCAAATAGAAGAAGGGGTAGATGGGTTTATTCATAATTCTGATTTTGCTTGGACAGGAACTAAGAAGTACTCTAAAGGAGATACTGTTGAATTTAAGGTTTCTGAATTGAATTTAGAAAATCAAAAAATTAAAGGAAGTGTTAAAACACTAACAAAAAGTCCTTGGGAAATAGTTGTAGAAAACTATAAAGTAGGAGATAGAGTAGAAAAAGAAATAAAAAACATTCAAGAGTTTGGAATGTTTATTAAATTAGAAGAAGGAGTAGATGGATTTATTCCAACTCAATTAGCTTCTAGAGAGTTTATAAAAACTTTAAAAGATGTTTTTAAAGTTGGGCAAGTTGTTTCTGCTGAAATAGTAGAAATCGATACTGAAAAGAAAAGAATAAAGCTTTCTTCAAAAAAAATGGAATTAGAAAAAGAAAAAAATGAAAGTAAAGAATTATTAGAAAAGTATGGAACTTCTTCTAGCGAAGAGTAAAATAAAACGGTCCTCTTAATTCAAGAGGACCACATAAAATCATTTCAAAATTTAAAGTTGACTTTTTGCAGAATTATGTTATAATTATTAAAGACAATTAATAAGATTTATCAAGAAGAAACTTCCTGTTTCTCACCTTATGGAGCTTTAGATTCACAAAGGTTTTAAATTTTTATTTAAGGAAATCCTTAATAATTATTTGAGTTCAACAGGAAATTTACGTCCTGTTTTTTTTTATTTGATAGTTAATTAGGAGGTGTCTATTATTTCGGACAAAGTTAGAATTAATGAAAAAATAAGAGGTAGAGAATTAAGAATTATCTCTGAAACTGGAGAACAATTAGGTATAATGTCAGCATTTGAAGCTTTAGAATTAGCAGCACAGAAAGAGCTTGATTTAGTTGAGATTTCTCCAAATGCAACACCACCAGTATGTAAGGTTATGGATTATGGAAAATTCAAATACGAGCAAACTAGAAAAGCTAAAGAAGCTAAGAAAAACCAAAAACAGGTTATTCTAAAAGAAGTTAAATTTAGAGCTAGAATAGACCAACATGATATGGATACAAAAATAGGTCATGTTACTAAATTCTTAGAAAAAGATAATAAAGTAAAAATCACTCTTGTTCAGTACGGAAGAGAAAGAATGTACGCTGATCAGGGAATTGAAATGTTAAATCATATAGCTGAAAGATTCATTGAAATCGCAGATGTTGATAAAAAATATAATGATAAGCAAAAATATTTGATCTTATCGCCAAAAAAATAGTTAAAATTTGAGAGGAGGAATATTACAATGCCAAAGATGAAAACTCATAGAGGTGCTAAAAAGAGAATTAAGGTTACTGGAACAGGAAAGTTCGTTGTTAAGAAGCCAGGAAAGAGCCATATCTTAACTAAGAAATCAAGAAAAAGAAAGAACAGATTAAAGAAAGATACAGTAATCACTTCAACATTAGTTAAGCATTTAAAAGGATTATTACCATACGGAGTAGGAAGATAATAATTCTTCAAGAATATTGTTGTTAAAGAACCAATTTTAGGAGGAAAGTAAATGAGAGTTAAGACTGGAATAGTTAGAAGAAGAAGACATAAAAAAGTTTTAAAAGCTGCTAAAGGATTTAGAGGAGCGTCTGGTGACGTTTTCAAGCAAGCTAAACAAGCGGTAATGAGAGCAGAGGCTTTCTCAACAAGAGATAGAAAAGTTAGAAAGAGAAAGATGAGACAATTATGGATCATCAGAATCAACGCTGCTGCTAGAATCAACGGATTAACTTACTCTACTTTAATGAACGGATTAAAGAGAGCTGGAATCGAGTTAGATAGAAAAGTATTAGCTGATATCGCTTTAAACAATGCAGCAGAGTTCGCTAAATTAGCAGAAACTGCAAAAGCAGCATTATAATTAACTAAAAAAGAGCTTAGGCTCTTTTTTTTTATTTATTTATTTTAAAAATTCTTAAATAAAAAGCAAAAATATGATATAATCTCTCGAGAAGTAGTTTTAAAAAACCTAAGGGGGTTTAAAATGCTAAGAAAAAAAATCTTAAAGAGAATAGATGTAAGTAAACAAGAATTATTAAAACAAGAGCAAGAGATTAGATTTGAACTTTTAACAAAAAGTAATGATGTTGAAAATTTAGAAAAATTAGGAACAATTCTTTTTTACAAAAGAGATTGTGAAGGTGCTTTAGAAATTTACGAAAAACTTAGAGCTTTGGGAAAAAAAGATAGCGACACAATAGGATTTTTAGGATACTTAAATTATGAACTAGGCAATTATGTAACAAGTATAAAATATTTCAATACATTTTTGGATAAAAAGCCAAATGATGCATTTGTATATTTTTTAATAGGAAATGCATACTCAAGAGCAGGAAAAATAGTAGAGGCAATAAATAGTTATGATTTTGCAATATTTTTAGATTTAGATATTTATAGTGCTCATTTAGATTTTGCTAAAGAATATGAATTTTTAGGAAGATATAAAAAAGCAATAAATGAATATATAACAGCTTATGAAATTGATCCTAGGGATAAAAGTATAAAAGAAAAAATAAAAGTTTTACAAGATAAATTAAAATAGGGAATAGAATTTCTATTCCCTGTTTTATAATATAGTAAAGAATCAAGGAGAAAAAAATGATAACAATAGCACTAATTTTGACAGCGGCTATTTTTTTGGTGATAGCACTTATATTTGGTATGAATAGAGCAATCACAGCTTTACCAGTACTTTTCTTTATAATGTTACTAATTTCATTTTTTGGATTTATAGTAGTTCAATTCTTTCCAGTAATTGTTATATTTTTAGTTGTTAGATATTTTATAAATAAAAAAAATCCTAAAAAAAGAAATTTCTATTATCAATCATACAGTCAAAAAGATTTTGAAGATATGTTTAGAAATCAAGGAAATCAGTATGGAGGAAGTTACCAAGGAGGATATCAAAATAATTCCTTTGGGACTTTTGAAGATAAAAGTAAGTATTATACTATTTTAGGAGTTCAAGAAGGTGTAACTCCAGAAGAATTAAAAAAAGCATATAGAAATTTAGCTAAAAAACATCATCCAGATAGATATGCAAATGCAACCCAAGAAACAAGAGATATGCACGAAAGAAAATTTAAAGAAATTAATGAAGCCTACGAAAAACTTCAACAAAACTAAAAATATTTTTGCATAATTATTAAATCTTGTGATACAATATACAAAGTTGATTAAACGGAGGGTATAATGAGTTTAAAAACATTGATTTTAGCAGCTGGAAAAGGGACTAGAATGAAGTCAGAGCTGCCAAAAGTTCTACATAAAGTTTGTGGAGTACCAATGGTACAAAAAATTGTAGATACATGCAGTAAAATTGGATCAATTGAAAATATACTTATATTAGGGCATAAAAAAGAAGAAGTACTAAAGGTACTTCAAAATTCTGAGTATGTTGTACAAAACGAACAATTAGGAACGGGTCATGCTGTAATTCAAGCAAAAGAAAAATTGAAGAATTTTGATGGAACAGTTATGATACTTTGTGGAGATACACCTTTATTAAGAGAAGAAACTTTAAAAGATTTATATAATTACCATAAATCAACAAAATCAACAACAACAATTTTAACATCTATCTATCAAAATCCATTTGGATACGGAAGAATTTTGAAAAAAGATGGTGAAGTTGTAGGGATTATAGAAGAAAAAGAAGCTACAGATGAAATTAAAAAGATAAAAGAAGTAAACGCAGGAGTTTACTGTTTTGAATCAAGAGAATTACTGAGAGCTTTAGAAAAAATAGATAATAAAAATGAAAAGGGAGAATACTATTTAACAGATGTTATTTCAATAAATGTTAAAGCTGGAAAAAAAGTTGAAGCCTTTTTATTAGAAGATAACAATGAAATTTTAGGAATAAATTCTAAAGTTGAATTAGAAAAAGCAAATAGTATAATGAGAAACAGAATAAATAAAGAACACATGGAAAATGGTGTTATTTTTATAGATAAAAATACAACTTATATAGAAGAAAGTGTAAAAATAGGTCAAGACACAATAATATATCCTGGAGTTGTATTAGAAGGAAATACATCGATTGGAGAAAACTGTGAAATTTTAGGAAACACAAGAATAATTGATTGTAAAATTGGAAATAATGTTAGAGTTGAAAGTTCTGTCCTAGAAGAAAGTATTGTAGAAGATAAAGTAACGATTGGTCCTTTTGCACATTTAAGACCAAAATCTCATTTAAAAGAAGAAGTCCATATTGGTAACTTTGTAGAGATAAAAAAATCAGTATTAGAAAAGGGTGTTAAAGCAGGACATTTAACATATCTTGGAGATGCTACAGTAGGAGAAAAAACTAATATAGGTGCAGGAACGATAACTTGCAATTATGACGGTAAAAATAAATTCAAGACCACAATTGGAAAAAATGCTTTTATAGGAAGTGATACGATGTTGGTGGCTCCTGTTAATATAGGAGAAAATTCTTTGGTTGGAGCAGGATCTGTAATAACTAAAGATGTTCCAGAAAATGCTTTGGCAGTATCAAGAAGTAAACAAGTTATAAAATTTGATTGGAGGAAATAGAGAAAATGGAAAGACCTGGTGTAAAAATTTTTGCTGGAACATCGAATATGGAGTTAGCTCATAAAATAGCAGAAAAGTATGGGACTTCAGTAGGAGACGTTGAGATTGTTAGATTTAAAGATGGAGAGGTTTATGTTTGTGTAGGAGAAACAGTAAGAGGTAGAGATGTATTTGTTGTTCAATCTACATCTGAACCAGTAAACGAAAACATAATGGAGTTATTAATATTCATTGATGCTTTAAAAAGAGCTTCAGCTAAATCAATAAATGTTATAATACCTTATTATGGATATGCAAGACAAGATAGAAAATCTAGACCAAGAGAGCCGATTACTTCTAAATTAGTAGCGAATCTATTAACAACAGCAGGAGCAACAAGAATTGTAACTATGGATTTACATGCTGATCAAATTCAAGGATTCTTTGATATACCAGTAGATCATATGCAAGCTTTACCGTTATTAGCTAAGTCATTTATAGCTAGAGGATTATCAGGAGAAAAAGTAGTAGTAGTATCTCCAGATATCGGTGGAGTAAAAAGAGCTAGAAAATTAGCAGAATGGTTAGATTGTAAAATTGCAATAATCGATAAGAGAAGACCAAAACCAAACATGTCAGAAGTAATGAATTTGATTGGAGAAGTAGAAGGTAAAATTGCAATCTTTATTGATGATATGATTGATACAGCAGGAACTATAACTAATGGTGCTGATGCAATCATGGCAAGAGGAGCAATTGAAGCTTATGCTTGTTGCACACATGGAGTGTTCTCAGATCCAGCAATTGAAAGATTACAAGCTTCTTGTTTAAAAGAAGTTATAATAACAGATTCAATAGCACTTCCAGAATCTAAAAAAATTGATAAAATTAAAATAGTATCTGTAGATGTTATCTTAGCAGAAGCAGTTAGAAGAATTGTAAACAATGAATCAGTATCTGTACTATTTGAAAAATAAAAGCATATATAAAAGCTAGTATTCTACTAGCTTTTTTTATTTTAATATGTTAAAATTATTTTATAATAGATAAATATATAAAAAAGGATTTAATATGAAAAGAATTGTATTTAAAGAACACAAAATTGATTTTGATTTTATAAAAAAAGTATTGGATAAAGATGGAATTATTATTTATCCAACAGATACAGTTTATGGAGTTGCAGCAAGTATTAATTCAATAGAAGGTTTAAAAAAAATATATTTGGCAAAAGAAAGAAATTTTAATTCACCACTTATAGCTTTATTAAGCAAAGTAGAATATATAGAAAAAATAGCAGTTTTATGTGAAAGTAAAAAAGAAATTGTTGAAAAGCTAGCAAAAGAATTTTGGCCAGGAGCTTTAACAATAATTTTAAATAAAAAATCTAATGTTCCAGAAGTAATGGTTTCAGGTGGAGAAACGATAGGGATAAGAATTCCAGCATTAAAATTAGCTCAAGATATAATTGAGAGTTTAGGAGGGATTCTTCCAACAACAAGTGCAAATATTTCAGGAGAAAGAACACCTAGAAGTTACGAAGAGTTAAATATAAAATTTAAAAATAGAGTTGATATAGTTATTGATGGAGGAGAAACTCCTTTAGGAATAGAATCAACAATACTAGATTTAACAAAAGACAATCCTTTAATTATTCGAGAAGGAGCTATAAGTAAAGAAGCTATAGAGAAAATTATTGGAAAAATATAAAATTTTGGAGGGAAAATGAAGGCACAAAAATTAAACGCAAACAACATGAATCCTATGCAAATGAATTCTATGTCATCAATGATGGGAATGATGAACTCAATTCAAAAAATTGGAAAAGGAAAAAGAAAATATTCAGTTACTTTAGAGAAAGGTACGAAAAAATTCTTATCTAAATTTATAGAAGAGATAAAAAAACAATTTACTGAGAATAACGGAATGCAAAATGTTGTACAATTTTTAGATTATGTTAAAAGTATAGCTGACTCTTCAGATAGAGCAGAGCTAAAATTATCTTATGAAGAGCAAGAGTTTTTAACAAAAATGGTAGCTGATGCTGTAAGAGGAATGGATTCAGTACAATTTAAATGGTATCAACTTATTAAAAAATCAATGACAAAAGTTATGGTAAAACAATATAGAGAATTACTAATTCAATTAAAAAAATAGTTTGAAAGAGGTAGAATTTTCTACTTCTTTGTATTTTTTAATAATTATGTAAAAAAAAAGTTGACATTTATAATTACATAGGGTATAATTATAAATGTCTAAAGGACGCCGCTTTAGCTCACCTGGTAGAGCAACTGACTTGTAATCAGTAGGTAATTGGTTCGACTCCGATAAGCGGCACCATGATGCCCCGTTCGTTCAACGGTTAGGACAATAGATTTTCACTCTATAGACAGGGGTTCGATTCCCCTACGGGGTACCAACAAAATTAAATAGGCATGGTGAGGTTCCCGAGCGGCCAAAGGGATCAGACTGTAAATCTGACGGCTCTGCCTTCGAAGGTTCGAATCCTTCTCTCACCACCACTTAACTACACTAACCTGAAACAGTTTGAAGGAGATGTGTGGATTTTTTTTTAGGCGGATTTTTTTTGGAAATAGAAAGAAACAGGAAAATATAAATATATAGGAGGCAATTTCAAATGGCTAAGGAAAAATTTGAAAGAAGTAAACCACACGTTAACGTTGGAACAATAGGACACGTTGACCACGGAAAAACAACAACAACAGCAGCAATCTCAAAAGTATTATCAGATATGGGATTA
>JBOFUO010000070.1:0-5029 GCA_051652625.1 Cetobacterium sp. | reverse complement strand
TTGGGGAGCTTTTAATCTTTTAGCTGAATTTAAAAAATTAGATAATGGAATATTTGTTCAAATTCCATTGTCTATATTCAAAGCCTTAGAACTAAAAGATGAAAATAAAAAAGAAAGTTTATACTATACAGCAATAAAGCTATTAGAAAAAAGAGCTTTTAGATGTGTTTATAGTGTTATTTTTTACGATATTTTTAAAAAGTATGAAAAAATAAACTTACCAATTTTTACAGTTGACGAATTAAAAGAGTTGACTGGAACATCTCAAAAATATCAGATTTATTATGAGTTCAAAAGAAATGTTTTAGAAAAAGCTTTGAAAGAGCTAAATGATTTTGATCAAAAATTTGAATATAATTTTTCAGAAGAACGTTTAGGGCGAAAAATTGAAAAAATTAAATTTTTCAAAGTAGAAAAAAATGTAATAGATATTCTAGAGAATGAAATTTCAGAAAAAATGAAAACTGCTATTCTAAAAGCTCGTAAAAATAGATATATAGATACTAGCTATTCTCAGAAAGCTATGAATAAGATAATCCAGAGATATGATGAAAAAGATATAATAAAAGCTTTAAATGAGCTTTCAAAATACAATTCTGAGATAGTTAATTTTTCTAAGATTTTGAACTCTAAAATTAAAGATATAGTGGATTCTAAAAAAGTTAAACCTAAAAAAGAAGTTGTAAAAGTAGTAGAACCAAAAGTTGAAGTTTTAGAAAAAAGTGAGTTAGATTTAGAAAAATAAAAAGAAAAGTTGAGGTAATAATGTGATTAGATTTAAAAAAATATATATAGAAATTTCTAATATTTGTAATTTAAAGTGTAGCTTTTGTCCAACTACAAAAAGAAAAGCACAATATATGTCGATAGAAAATTTCTCTCATATCTTAAAAGAGATAAAAGGTTTTACGAAACATATCTACTTACATGTAAAAGGAGAGCCACTGTTTCATCCTAATTTGAATGAAATTCTTTATACAGCTAAAAAAGAGGGATTCTTTGTAAATATAACAACAAATGGAACTTTAATTAAAAATCAGAGTGAGTTACTTTTAAGAGAAAATGCTCCTAGACAAATAAATTTTTCATTGCATAGTTTTGATGGAAACTTCGAATCTATTGACTATAATGATTATTTAAAAAATATTTTATCTTTTGTAGAGAAATCTTTAGAAAAAAATGAAACATATATTTCATTAAGACTTTGGAACTTTAATAAAGATGACAAAGATTCTCTGCAACAAAAAGGAAATCATTATATTTTAGATAAAATTTCAGAAAAATTCAACCTAGACTATAAAATTTCAGAACTTATAGTACCAGGAAAAGGTTTGAAAATAAAAGATAAGTTGTATATAAATTCAGATTTAGAATTTAAATGGCCAGAGTTAGAAGACAGTTATTCTGAAGAATCAGGGTTTTGTTATGGGCTTAGAAATCAAGTAGCAGTATTGGTTGATGGAACTGTTGTTCCTTGCTGTTTAGATGGTGAAGGTGTAATGAACTTAGGTAATGTTTTCCAAAAAAAATTCGAAGATATTATAGATGATTCAAGAGCAAAAGCTATATACTGTGGTTTTTCTAACAATAAGGCAGTAGAAGAGTTATGTAAAAAATGTAGTTTTAAAGAAAAATTTTAATAATATTTTATAAATTTACGGATGATTTTTTTAGTCATCCTTTTTTTTTTACAAAAGAATTGACAAAATTAAAACAAACTATTATAATCCTATTATAAATTAATTTGAAAATCAAATGTTTTTACAATAAAAAAATTCGTGTTAGGAGAAAAAGGATGTTTAAAACTAGATTTAAGTCTCATCATGATGTAAAAGATGTAATTTTATCAAAAAGTAAAAGAAAATTGAAATTGCCAACTTCTTATTGGAAGCTAATGAATAAAGAACCAGAAGATTTAGATGGAGGAATATATGTTCATGTGCCTTTCTGTGATAAAATTTGTTCGTTCTGTAATATGAATAGAAAACAATTGGATAACGATTTAGAAGATTATACAAAATTTTTAATTAAAGAGATTAATAAATATAGAGATAAAGTTTATATTCAAAAGAAAAAATTCAGTGTAATATTTTTTGGTGGAGGAACACCAACAATTTTAAAGCCACATCAATTAGAAAAAGTTCTTTCAACTTTAAGAGAGGTATTTCCTTTAGATGAAACTTATGAATTTACTTTTGAAACAACTTTACACAATCTGACTACAGAAAAGCTAGATATAATGAAAAAGTATGGAGTAAATAGATTGAGTATTGGAATTCAAACTTTTTCGAATAGAGGAAGAAAGTTGTTAAATAGAACTTATGAGCAAGAGTTCGTTATGAATAGAGTGAAAGAGATAAAAGAAAAATTTGGTGGATTAGTTTGCTTAGATATAATATATAACTATTTAGACCAATCTTTAGAAGAGGTTATTGAAGATGCAAAAATAGTTGGAGAGGTAGCCGTTGATAGTGTAAGCTTCTATTCACTTATGATACATGACGGGTCGTCGATTTCGAAAGATTTAAGTTCTGGAGAAAAAAGTTTTGATTATAAAACAGAAAGAGATAGAGAACTTCATGATGCATTTTTGAATAATTTATTAAGCAATGGATACAAAGTTTTAGAGCATACAAAGCTTACAAGAGGAACAGATTCGTATAGATATATAAGAAATGTTCACAAATTAAAAGATTTAATACCTATAGGAGTAGGAGCAGGAGGAAGAGTTCAAAATATAGAGCTTTATCACCTAAATAAATTAGTTACATTCTATTCAGAAGACTCAGAAGAAGTTATGAAAATGAAGAGAATTTCTGGTTTAACTCAATACGAGCACGTTGCTTTAGAAGAGTTAAAAAATGTCGTAGGAGATAGATATCCAAAAATTTATGAAGCTTTACAAAAATTAGAAAATGAAGGGTATATTGAATTAGGAAAAACTGAATATAAATATACACAAAAAGGAATTTTCTGGGGAAATAATATTTCATCACTATTAGTTGAAACATATTTTGAAGGATAAAGGGAGAAGAAAATGAAAAAAACAGCATTGATATATTCGTCACTTACAGGAAATACAAAAAAAGTCGGATTAGCTATTTTTGATATTATAGAGGGAGAAAAGGCAATGTTCTCTGTAGAAGATGCTAAGCTTGAAATAATAAAAGAGTATGATAGAATAATTTTTGGATTCTGGGTAGACAAAGGAACAGCAGACTCTAGAATCAGAAAATTATTAGGAAAAACATCAGGAAAAGAAGTTGCTTTTTTTGGAACTTTGGGAGCTGAACCAGAATCAGACCATGGAAAAAAAGTTTATAAAAGAGTCACAGAACTTTGTACTAAAAATAATACACTTCTTGGTGGATTTTTATCTTTAGGAAAAGTTTCAGAAAAATTAGTTGAAAGAATGGGGAAATTTCCAATTAACTTAATTCATCCATTAACACCTGAGAGAATAGCTAGAATAGAGAATGCTAGCACTCATCCAGACAAACAAGATTTTGAAAAAGCACAGAATTATTTCAAAATGATTTTGGGATAATTTTAATAATGTTTTAGGAGTGTGTAGAATTTATAGAAAATTTTACACACTCCCATTATTTATTTTATATTTAATTGAGTTTCAATAAATTTAAAAACTTTATTTACATTTTCTTCTGTAGAGAACATTTTTTCTTCATGACCATGATTAGCACCCTCTAAATATTCAAAGAAAACTTTTTGCTTACCTATAACTGAAATAAGTTTATCAGAGAAATTCTTACCTTGTAATGCAGGAATTATTTTATCAGCAGTTCCATGTTGAATAAAGAATGCAGGTGCATCTTTTGTTATATAGTTTTCAGGATTAGAAGTTTTTACTAGTTCTGGAACTTTAGTTATCTGTTCTCTCATTAAGAATGATTCAAAAGAATCGGGAGTACTATGTTTTTCACCATCAATTCCAACTATTTTCCATTGCTCATCCATTACATTAAAATCAATAGGACCAAACCAATCTACAACAGCAGCAACATTTGGTACAATATCAGAGTTACCTAAAGATGGATCTTCAAGTTCTTTTACAGTAGGAGAAACTCCAGCAAGAGCAGAAAGATGTCCACCAGCTGAACCACCCCAAAGAATTATTTTATTTGGATCAAGATTATATTTATCTGCATTTACTTTTAAATATTTTATAGCTGCTTTAACGTCATTGATTTGAGCAGGCCATTTTGCTTCAGGACTAAGTCTATAGTTAACAGAAGCTACAGCATAGCCTCTATCCAATCCAGAAAACATTGGAACCAATTGTTCATCATATTTATTTCCACCAAAGAAAGCTCCACCATGTATATGAATAATAAGTGGGTATGGTTTATTTCCAGCATTTGGTAGATATAAATCTAATTTTTGTCTTTCTGATTTACTAGCATAAGGTAAATCTATAAATTTAGTTTTTATATTTTCACGAGAAGGCCCTTTTCCTAACATCCCTTCTCCAGAAGGAGGCCCTTGTATAGTTGGTCCTTTCCAATCTTTTGGCATATCAGTAGCATATGAATTTAATCCAAACATAAACATAAATAAAGAAACTCCAATAATCTTATTTTTTAATTTCATAAAACACACCCCTTATGTTTAGTTGCAAATGCAACATTTTTTACAAAAATATTTTACAACTATTTTTAAATTTTGTCAAATCAAATGTTTGTAAATAGAACTTTTAATTTGAAAAATATAAAAAAAGGTGTGTTTTATGACTTTTAAATCAAAATTTATTTTTTATATCCACATTTTTTACAAGGAACATTTTCATGTAAAGCAATACCACAAAGCGGGCAACGTTCAACACTTTTAGTTATTTTAAAGTCTTGAGAAGCAGCATTTACACCACTACTAAAAGTTATTTTAGCAATATTTAATTTATCTTTTAATAAGTCATAAACTATTTTAATCATTCCTTCAACAGTTAAAGTTTCTTTTGTAACAACTAAACGTGATTCTGGGTAAGCTGTTGCAAGCTCAGTTTTAAATGCATAAC
>JBOFUO010000069.1:0-28713 GCA_051652625.1 Cetobacterium sp. | reverse complement strand
GAAGCATTTCAGGGCGTTACTCCTTCATTCTACTTCTCGAAAATATAGTTCTCTGTTATTTCGCTTCTACTAAGCTACTTTTAACATGTCATAACTTTTCATTATGAAACGTGTCGCACCTTTAAAATCAATATGCTCAAACTTCGAATAAAGAATTCCTCCTACATAAAAAGGAAGTATGTTTAATATATTTTTTCCAAAAAATGAAAATCCAAACACTGTAAAAAAAGATGCTATTGCTAAACCATTTAACGGTGTTCCTAAAAGCCTCATTAATGTATAGTTAAAAACAAAAATTAAAAATGCATTTAAAAAGGTTGCTCCCATACCTCCAATAACTAAAAAATCTGTTATAAGGACAGTTGGAGATGTTAAAATTTTTACAAATCCAATTAAAATATTTTCTTTTTCTTTTAAGACAAAATAAATAAATATACTAAATAAAACTCCTACCATAATTTCTGTTAACAACCAAATCTTTTTACTTCTTTCTCCTTTAAAATTATCCACAACATCACCTCTCTAAAATATAACTACTACTTAAAATTTTAATATCTTTTCCAATAAAAATCAATTTTTTTATATCAACTTATTGACTTTTTAACAACACAG
Source organism: Cetobacterium sp. (assembly GCA_051652625.1). Taxonomy (GTDB): domain Bacteria; phylum Fusobacteriota; class Fusobacteriia; order Fusobacteriales; family Fusobacteriaceae; genus Cetobacterium_A. The sequence goes on along the minus strand of JBOFUO010000069.1, from coordinate 28,101 downwards.
TGCTAGAATTGTAAACAAATGTTTAATTTGTTAAGCAAAAGCTTAAGAGGAGGGCATGTGACTAATAGAGAAAAAGAGATTTTAAAATGGATTGAAGAAAATCCTTTAATATCGCAATCCGAATTAGCTATCAAAGCTAATATTACTCGTTCTTCTGCTGCAGTACATATTTCCAATTTAATAAAAAAAGGTAAAATTATTGGAAAAGGTTATATTCTTCAAAAAAATAATTTTGTAAGCGTTATCGGTGGTACTAATATAGATATTTCAGCTCATTCTTACAAACCTTTAAAAGAGTATGATTCTAACCCAGGAATAGTCAGTACTTCTTTTGGTGGAGTAGGTAGAAATATTGCAGATAACTTATCAAGATTAAAACAAAACGTTGAATTGATAACAGTGTTGGGTGATGATTTTAATAGTAACGAAATTATCAAAGATTGCAAATCTCTCGGAATTGGAACTTCAAATTCTTTAAAAATTCCTAATTCTTCTATATCAACATATATCTCTATTTTAGATAATAATAATGATATGAAAATTGCAATTGCTGCAATGGATTTATATGAGCATCTTACTATTGATTTTATCAAATCCATAAAAGAAGTTTTAGAAGAGTCAAAAATTTGTATAGTAGATACAAATATTCCTGAAAATACAATTGAATATATTGTAAATAATTTTAATATACCTATTTTTCTAGACTGTGTATCAACTACAAAAGCAATTAAAATAAAAAATATAATTGGTAAATTCCATACTATAAAACCAAATAAAATAGAAGCGGAAGTACTTTCCGGTATAAAAATAACAGATACCAACTCCTTAGAAAAATGTGCTTCTTTCTTTATAAATAAAGGAGTTAAACAAATTTTTATCTCCCTCGGAGAAGACGGAGTCTTTTATTCTAACGGTAAAAAATCAGGGCATATCAATTCATATAAAAAACAGGTTTCCAACACAACTGGTGCTGGAGATGCCTTTATGGCCGGAGTTACATATAGTTTCTTAGAAAATCTTGATATCATCGATAGCTGTAAAAACGGTATTGCATGTGCATCAATTGCTATTTCAAGTCATAAAACAATAAGTGATAATATGTCTTTAGAAAATATGAACAATCTTAGGGAGGAAAATTTATGAACTTAATCAAATATTTAGAAATTTCAAAAGAAGTTAAAGACGCTTTAGATAATAACAAACCCGTAGTTGCTCTTGAATCAACTATTATATCTCATGGTATGCCTTACCCACAAAACGTTGAAACAGCTTTAAAAGTTGAAGAAATTGTCAGAGAAAATGGAGCAGTTCCAGCTACTATAGCTATATTAAACGGTAAATTAAAAGTAGGTTTGACAAAAGAAGAGGTTGATTATTTAGGTAAAAAAGGACTGGGAGTTACTAAAGCTAGTAGAAGAGATATTCCCGCTATTTTAGCTTTTAATGATGATGGTGCTACAACTGTTGCATCTACAATGATTATTGCAGAACTTGCTGGTATAAAAATATTTGCAACTGGTGGAATTGGTGGAGTTCACAGAGGTGCAGAAAACACAATGGATATTTCTGCTGATTTAGAAGAATTAGCAATAACTGATGTTGCTGTAGTATGTGCTGGAGCTAAATCAATACTTGATATTGGTTTAACTTTGGAATTCTTAGAAACTAAGGGTGTTCCTGTTCTTGGTTATCAAACAGAAGAGTTACCTGCTTTCTATACTAGAAAAAGTGGATTTAAAGTGGATTATAATATCGAAACTCCTAATCAAATAGCTAAAACATTAAAAGCTAAATGGGATATTAACTTAAAGGGAGGAGTTGTTATAGCTAATCCTATTCCTGAAGAGTTCGCTATGGATTTTGATACTATTACAAATGCTATTAATAATGCCGTTGCTGAAGCTGAAGAAAAAGGAATAAAAGGCAAAGAAAGTACTCCTTTCCTTCTTTCTAAAGTTAAAGATATAACTAAAGGTAAAAGCTTAGAAGCTAATATCGAACTTGTTTTTAACAATGCTAAATTAGCAGCTCAAATTGCAAAAGATTATTGTAATTTATAAAATTTAAAAAAGTAAGAACTCAAAAGTAATAACTCTATAGAAGTCTATAGAGTTATTACTTTTTTACTTTAATAGCCTTCTATAACAATACAAAAAATAAAAAAAAGGGAACTTAATAAGTTCCCAATAGATGTTATATTAATGGCTGGGGTAGCTGGATTCGAACCAACGCATGACAGAGTCAAAGTCTGTTGCCTTACCGCTTGGCGACACCCCAACAACTTTAAAATAATACCATTTTTTTTTAATTTTGTCAATTTTTTTTTAATTTTCTACAATTTCTATTTCTTCTACTACAATTGATGGTTCTTCCAACATAACTTCTTTATACTTAGCTATAACTGAATCTGTTATATCTTTTCTAAGTTCAGGTGTTATTGGATGAGCAATATCTTTATACTCTCCATCAGGCATTTTTCTTGAAGGCATAGCTACAAACATTCCTTTTTGCCCGTCTATTACTTTTAATCCGTGAATCACAAAACACTCTTCAAAAGTAACATCTGCGTAAGCTTTTAATTTAAGTTCATTCTCATTTTTCACTGTTCTTAATCTTACATCTGTAATTCTCATTCTAAATGCACCTTCCTTACGTTTTTAGTAGTTTTATTTAAAATCGCAAAAATTAATTTCACAATCTTTAAATCTGTATTTTAGATTACTGATTTCTTCATCAATATCCTTTTTTAAAAATGCATAATATGCACTTCCACTTCCCGACATAAAAAACTCTATATTTTGTAATTCTTGTAATCTATTTTTAAAAACTTTTAAATTTAAATCTGACTTTAAAAGTGCTTCTTCTAAATTATTTTCAATTGAATTTTGAATTTTAGCTATATCATTATTCTTTAATCCTTCTATAATAACGTCTATATTTGCCATTTTTAGATTCTTAATATTTTTCACTTGTTTGTAAGCTATTTCTGTAGAAACTCCAAATGGAGGTTTTATTACAACTAAAGAAGTCTTCAAATTATTTTCAATCTCCAAAAGTTTTTCTCCTATTCCACTAACTCTAGAAGCTTTATTTACTAAAAAGAACGGAATATCTGCTCCTATATTTTTCCCTAAACAAATCAACTCTTGGAGAGTTAATATATCTCCATGGTATTTGTTTAAAAACATTAAAAATGTTGCTCCATTTGAACTTCCTCCACCAAGTCCAGCTTGATGAGGAATATTTTTTTCTAAATAAACTTCTATATTTAAAGATTTTTTATCTATTTTGGCGTAAAAAGCTTCATATATTTTATAAAGAATATTACTCTTGTCCACTGGAATATCCTTTTTATTTGTTTTTATTTTCAAGTCTCCAATTTCATCAATCACTTTAATTGTTAAGTTATCAATCAAATTTATTGGTAACATAGTCATATCTAATAGATGATACCCATTTTCTAAAATACCAACTATATTTAACCCTATATTTATTTTAGCATTCGATTGAAGTTTATATTCCTTCATTAAAATATATCCTCCTCACCATCTAAATCTATTATAATTCCTTTGCTATCTATCAGTTCTACCAATTCAGAAGTTTTACTTTTAGATACATTGCCTTCTGGAACTTCTAATATTCTAAATTTGAAATATCTGCTATAGTACTCTAACTCTAGTTCCATTCCTACTTTCACTTCTGCACTTGCTTTCACTACTTTCCCATTTAATTTTGCTTTTCCTCCATCTATAACTATCTTTGCAACAGTTCTTCTCTTAATAATTCTACTAACTTTCAAATATTTGTCTAATCTCATTTTTTCCATCCTTTTACGTAGTATTATATATACCTTATTTTTTCAATATGTCAATAGTTTAAACTAATCTTTTATTTTTTTTATTTCTTCCCAAACTTTATTCATATCTTCTAAACTGGCTTTTTCTAAGTCACATTTCATTTCAACTTTTCTAAATCTTTTTTCAAACTTATCAGAAGCTTTATTCATACAAATCTCTGGATTAACTCCCATATGCCTAGAAAGGTTTACTAATGCAAAAAATAAATCCCCCAACTCTTCTTCTGATTTTTCTTTTTCCATACTAATTATTTCAACTTTCAACTCTTCTATTTCTTCTGAAACTTTATCAATCACTCCAACTATATCGGGCCAATCAAATCCTACTTTTGCAACTTTTTTTTGAATTTTCTCTGCTCTTAATAACGCTGGCATTCCTTTAGGAATACCATCTAAAATAGATTTTCTATTTTCATGTTCTTTTTCACCTTTTTTTATTTCTTCCCATTTTACTAAAACTTCTTCTGACGATTTTAATTCTTCTGCTTCATCAAAAACATGAGGATGTCTTCTAATCATTTTTTTCGAAATATTTTCAATTACATCTTCTATTGAAAATTCACCCTTTTCTTCTGAAATATTAGATTGGAAAATTATTTGAAGAAGCAAATCTCCAAGTTCCCCCTTCAATTCATTTCCACCAATATCCATAGCTTCTAAGACTTCATAAGTTTCCTCTAACAAATAAGGTTTTAAAGTACCTAATGTTTGCTCTCTATCCCAAGGACATCCCCCAGGTGATCTTAATTTCTTTATAATTTGAACTAATTCATTAAATTTTTCCATTTAATTCTCCTTCTTCTTTATACCAATATAAAAACTCTAATACATCTTTTTCTGAATAGAGACCACCATCTTTTTGTGAATATTTTGCTTCTTTTCTATCTATAAGCTCTAACAATTTTTTAAAATTCACAAAATCATTATCAAATTTATAAAAATATTCATTATTTTTTTTATCTATCTCTTTTATTTTCAACTCTTTTGAAAGTAATTTAACTTCTAAGTATCTAAACAAATTAAAAACTGATTTTGGTAAAAGGCCAAATCTATCTATTAGTTCTTCTTTTGTATCTTTTAAAATAGATTGTTCTTGAATATTTACCAATCTTCTATAAACTAGTAACCTCTCATCTCCTTCAATATAATCTTTTGGAATAAACGCTTCTTCTTTTAATGATATTTTATTTTCAAAATCTATTTTGAAATTACCCTTCACTTTTGATATTTCTTCTTCTAAAAGCTTTGTATAAAGATTATAACCAAAAGTTTCTAATGCACCATGTTGCTTATCTCCAAGTATTTCACCTGCACCTCTTATCTTCATATCTTCTAAAGAAAGTTTAAACCCTCCTCCTAACTCTCCAATTTCTTTTAAACTTTCTTTTCTTTCATTTGCTTTTTTTCCTGATTTCTTTTCTTTATCTATTATTAAATAACAATAACCTTTTCTTTTCCCTCTTCCAACTCTTCCACGTAATTGATAAATTTGTGAAAGCCCCAACTTATCTAATCCTTCAATTAAAATAGTATTTGCATTCTCTATATCAATTCCATTTTCTATAATTGTTGTACTTAAAAGTAAATCTATATCACCTCGTTGGAAACTTTTTAATTTACTTTTTATTTCAATTGGTAGCATCTTTCCATGTATGTAATCTATCGTTACAAATTTAGGAAGAATATTTTTTAGCTCCGTTAGCTTATCTTCTATATTTTTAACTCTATTAAAGATATAGAAGACTTGACCTTCTCTATTTATCTCTTTCATAATTGACTCTCGAATTTCTTTTTTATCATCTAATAAAAAACTCATTTCTACAGGGACCCTTCCACTTGGAGGTGTTTCAATTACAGATATATCTCTAATTCCTAAAAGTGCATAATTTAAAGTTCTTGGAATAGGTGTTGCAGTTAGTGTTAACATATCTACATTATGCTTCATTTTTTTTAATTTCTCTTTATCTTTAACTCCAAACTTTTGTTCTTCATCAATAATTATTAGCCCCAAATCTTTAAATTTTAAATCTCCAGATAAAGCTCTGTGAGTACCTACAACCAAATCAACACTTTTATTTTTAACTTTTTTTATAATTTCTTTTTGCTCTTTTTCACCAATCGCTCTACTTAGCAACTCTATTGTTATTGGATAGTCTTTATATCTTTCAGTAAATGTATTAAAATGTTGTTGAGCTAAAACTGTTGTTGGAACAATTAATAGCACTTGTTTTTCATCCATAATACATTTAAAAGCAGATCTAATAGCAACTTCTGTCTTTCCATATCCTACATCTCCACACACTATTCGATCCATGACTTTAGAAGACTCCATATCTCTTTTTACATCCACTATCGCATTTTTTTGATCTCTCGTTTCTATATAAGAAAATTTTTCTTCAAATTCCTCTTGCCAGATTGTATCTGTAGAAAATTTATAACCTGTGTCTAATTCTCTTCTTGCTTGAATCTCTACAATCTCTTTTGCAAACTTTATCATATCCTCTTCAAGCTTTTCTCTTCTTTTTTTAAATCCTGATCTTCCTAAATTATACAAATCTGGAGTTTTTCCTGAGGCGACCAGAAACCTTTCTATTTTTCCTAACCCTTCTATAGGAACAAATAATTTATCCTCATCTGCATATTTTACTGCTAAATAATCACTTCCATTTATTTCTTGAATTCCCAAATAAATTCCTACACCGTAATTTGCATGTATTATATAATCACCTTCTTTTATTTGAGAAAGATTATCATATTTAGCTCTATTATTTGTTGTGAATTTTTTTACTCCTTTTAAATCTTCTTCACATTTTAAAACCTCTAATTTTACTGACAAACTGCTTACAAAATTGTAAATGTTCCTTATCTCCATTTCTCTAGTTTTTTCTCTATTAATATTCTCTTCTATTTTATATTTTAATATTTCGTCGTTTTCTAATAAAAATTCCCATTCTTTCTCTTGTTTTAGAATACTTAAAAACTCTATGAAATCTACTTTTTTTTCTTTTTGATTTTGGATAAATATCTTAACTTCGTTTAAACTCTCTATACTTTTTTGATTTAAAACTAAAAAAGAGGAAATTCTACTAATTTTATGTCCGCAATATTCTACTCTTATTGGATTTTCCCCATTTAATGGAAAAATATCAATTATATCTCCTCTTACTGAAAAATCCATTCTTTCCTCAACTAAATATTTTTTATTAAAATTGTTCTCTTCTAAAATTTGAATTAAAGATTGTTTTTTCAATCCAGCTCCTAATTTAATAACTAAACTTTCATTATTTAAAAAATACTTTTCTAATAAACCTTCTAAAGAGGTTAGAATTATAAGTTTTTTATTGCAGCTTAAAAATTCATTAAGTTTATAATTTATTTTATAGTAATCAGATTCTTCTTGAAAATCTGTTAACTTTATTACATTTAAATTCTCTTCTTTTATACTGTCAAAATATATATCTACATTTTTATTAGAAGACCCTATATAAACAATATTATTTTTTTTATTTATTAAAAATTGAGAAATATCCTTTCTGAACATAAATTCCTCCTAATTTTCTTACTACAGCTATTATACATTATTTATTTAAAATTAAAAGAAAAAGAGGTCAGATAAAATCCAACCTCTTTTAAATATGTAAATTAACTAGGCACTAAATTATGCAAAAATTCCAAATACCATTGAACCTATAATAAGCATCATAGCTCCACCAACTCTTGATGAAATTTGAGCGAAAGATATAAGCTCCATTCTATCTGCTGCTCCTAACACGGCGATATCTCCAGATCCACCTCTGTTAGCCATACAAAGACCTGCTGTTATAGCTGCTTCTACTGGATAGAATTTCATTTTTTTAGAAGTTAACATTATAAATAATACTGCTCCTAATACAATTGCTCCTGCAATAGCTACATTTGCAAATGATAATGAATTTATAATTTCTTGTACATCTGTACCAAACCCAACTGCTCCCATTAATATCCAAATCGTATATTTAGAGAAGAAAGTTTGTACATTTTTTGCTCCTTCTTTTAATGGAGCTGGTACTACATTTAAAATGTTTAATATAATTGAATAAACTACTAAGAAAGCTAATCTATGCATTTCAAATGGTAGGTTTAATGATGACCATACTACTGCTGATAAATGAGAGAACATAAACATAATTCCTGTAAATATAAGTGCTGATGCAAATTCTTTTTGTCCCACTTCTATTTTCGGTCCTGCTTCTTCTTTTATTGCTTCTTTTGAATCATCTAATATTAAAGTTCCAAATCCTGTAAGTGTTGGATATCTTTTTCCTAGCTCTTTTAATGCTGCTCCTGTGAATATAGCTATAACGTTAGCTATTGTAAGTATTGAAATTGCAAAAGCAAACCATTCTTTTGGATTTCCACCTGTTTTTTGAGCCCACATTTCTGACATTGGAATTGCTCCTGCTCCAGTTCCTCCACCCATTATAGGTAAAACATAGTTCATGAAAACATCTAAAGGTGCTTTTCCAAATAGAAGTCCTACTAGAACTCCTCCAACTGTTGCTCCTAAAACTCCTATTAATATAAGAGGAATATATCCTGCAATAGATTGTAATAGTGTTTTTCTATTTACAGTTAATACAGAACCAACTATTAAAGCTGGTATGAATAACTCTAAGAAATTCACAGGTTGTTCTCCGTAGAAAATATCCACAGATTTTAAAACTTTTGCTGGAATTAAATTATAAGTTCCCATAACTGCTGATGCAAAGAATACTAAAACTGTTCCTCCACCAATATACTCATTCCAAATTGGAATTCTATCTCCAATTTCACCAAATAAAATACCAAATATTGCTAACACTGTGAAAACTGTTAAAAAGTTTCCTCTCATAAATGCTGCTTCTTTTCCTCCGAAAGGAACATATATTACAATTGCTGTTACTACTAATAAAGCTAAAAATATTTGAACTGATAATCCGCTCCACTTTGTTTGCTTTGGATCAAATAGTTCTTTAAATGTTTTTTGTGCCATTTTTTTCCCCTTACTTAATTTATATATTTAAAATTGCTTTTAAATTTAGTTATTTTTTATTTTTCTAACAACGTCTATTATGCTTCCATCTCTATATTCTACAACTGCCACTACTTGATTATCAAACTCTATATCTTTTGGCTCTCCAACAATATAGTTTGCTAATTCTCTTAATTTTTCCATCGTTACTAATTCAATTCCTGAGTTTTGGAATCTTTCTAATAAATCTTTTCTTGATGGATTTACAACTACTCCATAATCAGTTACAACTACATCTACACTACTTCCTGGAGTTACAACAGTTGTTACTTTTTCTATTATTGTAGGTATTCTTCCTCTTGTTAACGGAGCAACTATTATAGAAACATTTGCTGCTGCTGCTGTATCTGAATGTCCTCCTGAAGCTTCTCTAATAACACCATCTGAACCAGAAATTACATTAACATTGAAATCTTTATCTACTTCTAAAGCACTTAAAATTACAAAGTCTAATTTGTTTACTGCTGGAGATGAATTAAATGGATTTGCATAAAAATCTGCACTTACTTCTACGTGCTTTTCATTTCTTCCAATTGATTCTACTGCTGCTAAATCAAAACATTGAGTGTCAAATAGTTGTCCCATTAGCCCTTCTTCTAATAAATCTACGAAAGCTTTTGTTATTCCACCTAATCCAAAACTACATTTAATCTCTCTTTTTATTAATTCTTCTCTTATAAATCTTGTAACAGCTAATGAAGCTCCTCCAGAACCTGTTTGCATTGAGAATCCATCATTAAAGTATCCAGACGCTAACATTACATCTAAAACTTTTTTAGCCATTAATAACTCTTTTGGATTTGATGTAAATCTTGTTGCTCCAGACATTATTCCGTTTGGATCTCCAATTTCATCAACTACAACTACATAATCTACTTCAGTTTGAGGAATACTCATTGGGCTATTTGGATAGTCAACTAAACTATCTGTTATTATTACTACTTTATCTGCATGAGCAGCATCTACTTTTGCATAACCTAAAGATCCACATAGTGATTTTCCTTTAACTCCATTTGCATTTCCCATACAATCAGATGATGAAGCTCCTAAGAAAGCAACATCTATCTTTAAATCTCCTTCAGCGATAGCTCTAGCTCTTCCACCATGAGATCTTATAACTGCTGGATAATCTCCTAACATTCCATTTGATATCTCTTTAGCTAAATCTCCTCTTAATCCACTTGAACCTAATCTATTTACTACACCAGCTTTTATATGCTTTACAATTCCTTCGTGAGCTTTAGTAAATGAACTAGCTTCTACTCTAAGATTTTTAAATCCCATTTCAGCTAATTTATCTAAAACCATAGGTAATACTTTATCACCATTTCTGAAATGGTGATGGAAAGATATTGTCATTCCATCTTTTAAACCAGATTTTTTTATAGCTTCTTCTAAAGAATTTAAAACTTTAGTTCTTCTTACAGCACCTTTTAAGCTATCTGCATTCTCATTAACTGTTCCTTCTGGTTGATAAGTAAATGGAGAGTTATATGCTTTTCTTTCCTCATAACCTTTTATTGTTTTTAAAAGATTTTCGTCAACTCTTTTGTTTATCATATTACTCGTCTCCTCCTAATCTTACACCAGCAGCTTTTGCTAATCTTAAAACATGCTCTGCTCTTTCTATTATTGGTTTATCTACCATTTTACCATCTACAGTAAATACTCCTTTGTTCTGCTCTAAAGCTTCTCTTGTAGCATCTACTATTTTCTTGGCTTTCTTTATATCTATTTCTGATGGTGTATAAACTTTGTGTAATAATGCTATTTGTCTTGGATGAATTAATGATTTTCCAGAGAATCCCATCTGCTTTATCATAGTAGCTTCTTTTATAAATCCTTCATCATTATTTACATCTGAATAAACTGAATCTAATGGATCGATTCCAGCTGCTCTAGCTGCCATTACGATCATTCCTCTTCCTGTAAATAACTCTACACCTTCTGGAGATCTATTAGTTTTTAAATTAGTAACATAATCTTCTCCACCAATAGCCATTCCAACTAATCTTTTTGAAGAAGTTGCTATTTGATAAGCATTTAAAGCTCCTAAAGGACTTTCTATTGCTACCATTAGCTTTGTAGTTCCAATAGGAATTCCTGCTTCTTTTTCTATTCTCTCTACATGATTTTCAACATCTAAAACATCTTTTGGTGTATCTGTTTTAGGAATTCTTATAATGTCAGGTTGCGCTCTTACAATAAATTCTAAATCTTCTACTCCGTATTCAGTATCTAGTGCATTTATTCTTACAACCGTTTCAATATTTAAACTTTTGTATATTGGTCTCATTTTTTGTAACATATTGTAAACTAGGAATCTTGCTGAATCCTTTTCTGTTACAGCAATAGCATCCTCTAGGTCAAACATTATTGAATCTGGTCTGTAAATATGTACATCTTTTATTACTCCTGGATTATTTCCCGGAATAAAAAGCATTGAACGTCTTAATTTCATTTTTTCCTCCTACTTCCAAGTGAATTTTTGTTGAGCTGCTCTTGTAACAACTGTTTGGATTCTGCTTTTGATTACAGGCTCTATAGCACCTTTATCATTAATTAAAACTTTAGCTGAAGTAACTCCTAATTCATCTAAACTTTCTAATACTACTCTTTTTACGTCATCTCCGTATTGTCCCATTACAACACTTTCAATCTCTAATTCAATTCCTGTAGAGTTTGGTTCAATTATAACATATACATCACTCGATTCAAGAGTTCCTGCTACTGCTTTTACTTTGATCTCCATTTACTGGCCTCCATTTTTAATTATTTAAACATCGCTAGTAAAACCCCTGCTGCTACTGCTGACCCTATAACTCCTGCTACGTTTGGTCCCATTGCATGCATCAGTAAGAAATTACTCGGATTTTCTTCTTGTCCTACTTTTTGAACTACTCTAGCCGCCATTGGTACAGCACTCACTCCTGCCGCTCCAATCATCGGATTAATTGTTCCTTTACTTAACTTACACATAACTTTTCCAAATAATACTCCTCCTGCTGTTCCAAATGAGAAAGCAAAAAGTCCTAAAACTATTATTTTTATTGTTGCTAAATTTAAAAAAGCTTCGGCATTTGTTGTTGCTCCAACAGTTAATCCAATAAATATTGTGATTACATACATTAAAGATCCTTTTATATGCTCAATAAGATTTGGTACTAAACCACTTTCTTTAGCTAAGTTTCCAAACATTAGCATTCCTACTAGAGGTATTGCTGATGGAATTAATAATGTTACTATTATTGTTACTACTATCGGGAAGAAGATTTTCTCTCTCTTACTTACAGTTCTAAGTTGAGTCATTTTTATCTGTCTTTCCTCTTTAGTTGTAAACAATCTGATAATAGGTGGTTGAATTACTGGTACTAAAGCCATATATGAATATGCTGCTACAGCTATTGGTCCTAACATATGAGGTGCTAACTTTGATGTTAAGTAGATAGCTGTTGGACCATCTGCTCCACCTATAATTCCAATTGATGCTGCTTCGCTTCCTGTCATTCCCATTGCTACTGCTCCTACAAATGCTGCAAATATACCTAATTGAGCTGCTGCTCCAAGAAGTAAACTTTTAGGATTTGCAATTAATGGACCAAAATCAGTACTTGCTCCAATTGCTAAGAAAATTAACGGAGGATAAACACCATATTTAACTCCTGCATATAAAATATTTAAAAGTCCATTTTTATCCATTATTCCTTCGCCTACTGGTGCTGGTAAATTTACCAGTAACATTCCAAAAGCTATTGGAAGTAATAGATATGGTTCATACTGCTTTTTTATTGCTAAGAACAATAAGAAAAGTGCAACTAGAATCATAATACCTTGATTCATAGTCATCATTGCAATTCCTGTTGTTCCAAATAGATTACTTAAAAACTCCATTTTAACTCCTTTCAAATTCATTATTTTAATTAAGCTATTGTTATTACTACTGTTCCACCATCTACTGTGTCGCCTTTATTTACAGTTATAGATTGTACAACTCCATTTACTGGTGAAACAATTGGATTTTCCATTTTCATAGCTTCTAAAACTAATAAATTATCTCCAACTTTTACATTAGCTCCTACTGTTACATCTATAGATACAACTAAACCTTGCATAGGTGCTTCAATCTTTGTTACATTTCCTGTTGCTACTGGTGCAACTGGTGCTGGTGCTGATGAAGTTGTTGGAGTTGATATTGTTCCATTAACTTCTTTAACCGATTCTACTTCTACCTCGTATACTTTTTCTCCGATTTTAACTTTATATACTTTTATCATTTTAATTACACTCCTTATTTAATTTAATTCTTTTATTCCTACAACTTTTATATTAGCATCTTTATCTTCTCCAGCTGCTTCTATACATGCTACCATCATAGCGACTTGCATCTCTTCACTACTTATTTTAGATGGATCAAACTTTTCTCTTTCAACTTTTTTAGGCATTGTTGGTGGTGTAGCTTTTTTTACTTCTACTGCTTTCTCTGCTGGTATATATTTAAATAAAGAAAGAATAAAAGCTAATATTGCTAATATTGTAAATACAACAATCATACTTATTAAAGTTATCTCAAGAGATGTCATAAATGATATAGTTCCTTTAAACATTCTTATAAATCATTCTCCTTTCAACTAAAAAATTATATTTATATTTCTGTACTCTTTTTCTACTTTTGGCTTATCTCTATTTTCTAAATAAGTTCTAGCTATTTGCGGGAACATAGCATACATTAATATATCTTCTGGAGATTTTGCTAAGTTACCAATCTCTTTTTTGATTTCATCATACTCAGGTTTTAAAAGATCTGCTGGTCTTCCTGTAAATACAGTTTCTTCTCCAATAATCTTCTTTTTTACCTCTTCTGACATAGGTGCTGGTGACTTTCCATAAAGACCTTTTACATAATCTTTTATCTCTTTTGGAACCATTTTGTATCTTTCTCCAGTTAATACATTGAATACAGCTTGAGTTCCAACCATTTGGCTCAATGGTGTAACTAGAGGTGGGAATCCTAAGTCTTCTCTCACTCTTGGAATTTCTTTCAGTACATCTTCGTATTTATCTGCTGCTTTTTGAGCAGTAAGTTGTGATACTAGATTTGACAACATACCACCTGGTAATTGATATTCTAAAATGCTTGGCTCTACAAAGTAAGCTTGCATATTTAAAACTTTCTCATCAACATATTTTTTTCTTATTGGTTTGAAATATTCTGCAATTTCTTTTAAAAGAGTTAAATTAAGTTCTGGATCTCTTTCTCCACCTTCAAAAGTTCTAACCATAGATTCTGTTGCTGGTTGAGCTGTTCCTCCAGCAAAAGTTGAAATTCCAGTATCAATAATATCAATTCCTGCATCTACTGCTCTTAGATATAGCATACTTGCTATTCCACTTGTAGCGTGCGTATGTAATTCTAATGGTACATTTATTACAGACTTTAATTCTTTTATTAAATTATATCCTGTTTCAGGTAAAAGTATTCCAGCCATATCTTTTATTACTATTGAATCTGCTCCCATAGCTTCCATCTCTTTAGCTAACTCTTTATAGTACTCTGTTGTATGAACAGGACTTATTGTATAAGCTATTGACAATTGGCAATGTCCACCATATTTTTTAGTAGCTTCAGCTGCAACCTTTAAATTTCTTGTATCATTTAAAGCATCAAATATCCTAATTATATCAATACCATTTTCTATAGACTTTTTTACAAACTCTTCAACTATATCATCCGCATAGTGTCTATATCCTAATAAATTTTGACCTCTTAAAAGCATTTGTAGCTTTGTTTTTTTAGCTCTTTTTTTGATTTCTCTAAGTCTTTCCCAAGGGTCTTCATTTAAGAATCTAATACAAGCATCAAAAGTTGCTCCTCCCCAAACTTCTAAAGCGTGATATCCAACTTCATCCATCTTCTCAACAATTGGAAGAATTTCAGCTGTTGTTAATCTTGTTGCTATTAAAGATTGGTGTCCATCTCTTAAACAAGTTTCCGTTATTTTAACTTTATTTTTCAAAATATCCTCCTTAGCATTTAGTGTTCTGTATTCTGTATACATTCTTGTTTTTACACTACAGTATACAATATTTTTTATATTTGTCAAACTGTTTTTTCGTATATTTAAAGTACTTTTGGTTCGTTTTTTTAGTACAAATTGATTTTATTTTAAAAAAAATCAGAATTTCTTCTGATTTTAACTTTCAACTTGTTTTATTAAAAACTCTTTAGCTTCTAATAAATGTTTTTTATTTATTTCAATTGCTAATTCTTTGTTTCCTGCTTTTATCAATTCTACAATCTTCACATGATCTTTATGAGCACTTAATCTTCTTTCTGTATTTTCTGCTGAAATTTTTCTAAATTTTTTCAAATATAAATTAAGATTATTTATTAAATTTACAACTCTTGGTAACTCTGAAATATTATATAATATTTTATTAAATTCAGAAAAATATTTAAAAACTTCTAAAGAATTTGAATCATCATTTACTATTTTAGCAACTTTATTTATATTTTTTTCTAATTTAACTATATCTTCTTCTACAACTTTATCAAATAAATCTTCAAATATAACTTTCTCTAAAGCTATTCTTATTTTTACAACCTCTTCAACGTCTTTTTTAGTTGTTCTAGGAACTGTTACGCCTCCTTTTTCTCTTGCTTCAACAAGACCTTCAAATTCAAGCATTCTTAAAGCTTCTCTTAATGGCGTCCTACTCACATTAAGTTTCTCTGCAAAATCTTCTTCTACAATTCTACTACCTTCTTTTATTTTTCCGTTCACTATTTCTTCTTTTAAGTAATCATATACTTGTTCTCGAATTGATTTCCTTTTTTTTATAACCATATTTTCTTCCCCTTTTTATCTCTTTACAAATCACTATTCTTTGTTTTAATAAAATTCATATATTTAATACAATATTAATCTTTAGTGCTTATTATAACACAATTCTATTTCTCTTACCTTTTTTTTCTTTTGTGGCTACATAAAAATCCTATCTCATTTCTATATTTAGCTATTGTTCTTCTATTTATTTTTATATTTTTATTTAAAAATATAATATAAATTTCTTCGTCAGATAAAGGTTTATTTTTATTCTCATTTTCTATAAGATATAAGATTTCAGATTTTATCATTTCTTTTTTTTCGTTTAAAACTATATATTTTCTTAAAGGTTCTGTTTTATTTTTAATTTTTATAAATTTATTTTTTATTGCTCTTGAAATTGTTGATTCGTGCAAATCCAAATTTAATGCAACCTCTTTTATTTTTAAAGTTTTTAAGGGTTCATCATTTAAAAAATAATTTTTTTGATAGTTTAAAATATACTCTCCTACTCTATAAAGTGTTTTATTTCTTTTTTCTATACATCTTTCTAAAATTAAAGCTTCTTTATAAACTTTTTCTGATATTGTTTTTTTTATACTTATTTTTGGTATATTAGATTTATTTAAGTTTATAAGTATCGATTTTTCTGATATATCTACTATTAAATCAGGTATTATATACTCAGTTTTTTTATTTACAAAATATCCTCTTGCAGGTTTAGGATTTAATGTTTTTATTAATTCTATATAATTTTTTACTCTATCTATTTCTATCTTTCTTTCCAATGATATTTTAAAGAAATTTTTATCTGCAATATCTTTTAAATTTTTTTCTAAAATATCCTCTAATACCTCATCCTTAATACCTTTATTTTTTATTTGAATTTTTAAACAATCCACAAGATTCATAGCTCCTACTCCAGAAGGTTCCAATTTTCTTAAAATGTCTAACGCTTCTTTTAAATCTAATAATTTAAAACAGCTATTTGTATTTAATTCTTCAATATTTCCATTTATATATCCTCTTTCATCTAAGTTATTAATTAAATTAAATAAAATTTCTTTTAATTCTTTTTTTAAATTTAAATACATTATTTGCTCATCTAAATAATCTATTAAGCTTTCTTCTTTTTCGGAAATATTTTCTAAATAATTCATACTATCTTTTGACTCATATTTTGATTTTGAATAAACAATTTCTAACTCTGGATTCTGAAGTTCTTTTTTTTGAAGAAAATCTTTTAATTCATTCAGTCCCATTTTCAATATATGAATAGATAATTTCATTTCTAATGATAAATTTATTTTCAAACTCTGATTTAATTCTAATTTCAATTATACCTTCTCCTTATTTCTAAATATAATTTTTATATAACAATATAACTTAAGGCAAAAAAAAACAAGATTCTCACCTTGCTCTAAAATAATTTTTTTCTTATTTTTTTATTTAAACTTATTAAAATTTTAAATAAGTTATTGGATTTATAGGTTTTCCATTTTTTCTTATTTCAAAATGTAAATGAGGTCCACTAACTCTTCCTGTTGCTCCACTTAAAGCTATATATTCATTTCTATTTACCTTTTGACCTTTTACAACATCAATTTTACTCAAATGAGCATATCTTGTTTCATATCCATCTGGATGTTTTATAATAATAAGCTTTCCATAACCACTTGCTCTTCCTGCAAAACTTATAACTCCATCTTTTGTTGAAATAACCTTAGTTCCTGTTTTAGCTCTTAAATCAATGCCAGCATGATTTAAGACTTTTTTTAATACAGGATGTTTTCTTGAACCGAAAGAACTTGTCAAAGTCATTGCTATTAAAGGATTGCTAAAACTACCTAAATTATTTTGTTTTACATATTCTTCTTTAAAACTATTTAAATATTTAGACACTTTAGGTTCTCTTAAAAAAATTTTAGCTCCAGTTAAAAGTCTTTCAATTCTATTATCTTCTTTTATGATTTTTATATCTATCTCAAATCTCTTTGATAAAACTTCAAAAGTATCTTCTTTTTTTACAACATAAAAAAAACCAGATTCTGTTGGAATATTTATCTTTCTTCCAACTTGAAGAACTTTTAAATTTTTGTCAATATTATTTGCATATATATAATCACTTTTAATTTTATATTCTTTTGATAAATCAGAGATTGTATCTCCTTTTTTTATTGTATATTCTAAATCTTCTAAGACTATTTTTTCTTCTAAATTAATATTTTGATCAATTAATAATAATTTTTCATGCTCTTGTTCTTGCCACTCTTTTGAAATTTTTTCTTGAATTTCATTTTCATTTTCTAAATCTTTTTTATCGTTTTCTATTACTTGTACTTCTAAATTTTCTACAGATTTATTTTCTTCTATAACATTATCAGTAAACAACTCAATATTTTCTGCTACTATTATATTCTTTTCTTTATTTTTTAGTTTAATCTCTCTATAAAAAACTGATATTACTAAAAAAACTAAAGCACCGATTACTATTATTTTCGCTTTTTTCATAATCCACCATTCTTTTCTTTATATAATGCTATATTTGAATTTTTTATAAATTTTACCATATTTATATATTTTAAGTCTAGCTTTTATTTTCTGTAAAATTTTATAAAAAAATAATAACTGGCTTATTAGTAATAGGATGTTTTATAATTTCTACTTCTATTTCAAATATTTCATTCATTTTTTCTTTTGTTAATACTTCTTCAGGTGTCCCTTCATATTTTATAACACCACTCTTCATAGCAAAAATATAATCACAGTATCGACTCGCTATATTAATATCATGAACTACTGCTATAACTGTTTTTTTTAGATTTTTTACTAAATTCATAATTTCATATTGGTATTTTATATCTAAATGATTTGTAGGTTCATCTAATAATAAAATATCACTTTCTTGAGCAATAGACCTAGCTATAAAAACTCTTTGCATCTCTCCTCCAGAAAGTGTTAAAAAACTAGCATTTTTAAACTCTTTCATTCCTACTTTTTCTAATGCATCTTCTATTTCATTATCAAAAGATATTTTTGAAAAAAATGAACTTTTATTATATTTTCCCATTTCAACTATTTCTTGAACTGTAAAATCAAATTCTATTTTTTGGTTCTGACTTAATACAGAAATTTTTTGTGATAAATCTTTTATTGAATAATTATTTAAATCAATTTCATCTAAAAAAATTGTTTCTTTTTCAGGAGAATAACTTCTATAAATATTTTTTAAAAGAGTACTTTTACCACAACCATTTTCTCCAATTATACCTATAAACTTATTTTGTTTTATTTCTATATTTATACCTTTTAAAATTTCTTTTTTACTTATTTTAAAATTCAAATTATTTATCTTTATCAAATCTTTATCCTCCAAAATTATAACTATTTTTTCTTAGCATACTCATAAAAAATGGAGCTCCACAAATTGAGGTAATTACACCTATTGGAATCTCTTGATTTGTAAATATAGCTCTAGTTAAAGTGTCGGCTGATAGTAAAAATAAAGCTCCCAAGAGTACTGCTGCAGGAATAAGTCTTTTGTGATTACTTCCTACAATCACTCTACAAATATGTGGAATAATTAAGCCTACAAAACCAATTACTCCTGTTGATGAAACAATAAAACCTGTCAAAAAAGTAGATATAACAACTATCAACAATCTAAGTTTTATTACATTAACTCCCAAAGTTTGTGCAAGGTCATCTCCAACTATTAAAATATTTAACTCTCTATATTTTAACAAAGCTAAACACAGTGTAAATATCAAAACAAAAAATAGAGTTTTTAATTCATCCCATCTAGCTCCTGCTAAACTTCCAGATATCCAAAACATAGCCTCTCTCAACTCTGATTCATTTTTTGCTGTTGTAACTAAAAAGGTGGTAACACCCGAAAAAAACGAAGAAACAGCAACACCTATTAAGATTAATCTTGTATTTGAATAAGTTTTACTTCCAGCTAAATAAAATACAAAAAATGCTGTAAATGTTCCAAGTATAAAAGCTCCTATTCCTGGTGAAAATTTTATTCCCAAAACTCCACCTAAAACTATTGACATTACAGCTCCAGTACTCGCACCTGATGAAATTCCAAGTATATATGGACTTGCTAATGAATTTTTAGTTAAAGCTTGCATCAATATTCCTACTAATGATAACCCTGATCCAACAAGTAAAGATAAAATAATTCTAGGTACCCTTAAATTCCAAATAATCATCTCTGTTGATTTTTTCCATTCAACTGCAAATATATCTTTTGAAAAAATTTTATTTATTAAAATTTTCCATACATGTTCTGGTGATAAAGAAACACTTCCTATCATAACCGCTATTGTTCCTAAAACCACTATTGAAACCAAATAAAAAAATATAAGGTTTCTATCTTTTATTTTCAATTCTTTTCCTCTCTTAATCCCTTTGAAATTATTTCAATTCCTTTTGATATTTTTATTCCTGAAGATATATAACTTAAAGGAACCCTTATAAATCTATCTTTTTTTACTGCTTCTAATTTAGATATAGGTGATTTATTTTTTAAATATTCTACTTTTGAATCATAGCTTTTATTTCCATAATCTACAATCAATATAACCTCTGGATTTTCATCTAATATTTTTTCCCAAGTTCCAATTCCAAAAGCAAATTTTGTATTTTTAAATATATTATCTCCACCAGCAATTTCTATCATTTTGTTAGCTATACCATTTCCACCAACTACAAATGGAGCTGATTCTTGACTATCATAAGCAAATACCTTAATCTTTTCTTTTGAAGAAACATTATCTTGAACAGCTTTTATCTCTTCTTTCATTTTTTGAACGATTTTGATAGCATTTTGCTGTAGATTAAATTTTTCTCCAAAAAAATAAATATCCTCATATATATCTTCTATACTTGATGTACTTTGAGATTTTGTAAAAAATACTTCAATTCCATTTTTATTTAACTCTTCAACAGTTCCTAAATTTTTAGATGTAGCTATTGATTTCCATCCTGTTAAAAAGTTTGGGTTTAATGAATAAAATAACTCTTTTGTTGGAGCTCCTACAGATAAAACTGGAATTTTATCATATTTATCTTTTAACTCTGGCAGTATTTCATCATCTAAAAAAGATGTACCTAAAAGATAATCTTCTGCACCTATAGCTAAAAGAATCTCTGTTGTAAATTGGGATGTTGAAATAGCTCTTATCTCTTCTTTTGAAAAACTTAAATTTATCATTAATAAAAATAAGATTGATATTTTTTTCATAATTTCTCCTTTTTTAAACTAATGTGCTGCTTTTCTTCCTTTAGAGTATTCTTTTTTCTTTAAAAGAATATCTTCTATTTTTATACTTTCTAAAACTTTAGCTTTTTCTATAAAGATATTTTGAATTTTTTCAATTTCTCCCAATCCCTTTAAATCTAAAACAACTTCAATTCCATTCTCTTCTAGAGCTTCTTTCCAATCTACTGCTATATCATTTTTAGCATGGTCTCCTGCAACAAACATAAGTGGCATTAATTTTACTCGAGTTTTTTTATCTTTTTTTAATACTTTTAATACTTTATCAAATCCTGGATAACCTTCAACTGTACCAATATATATTGGTAGCTCTAAATCTCTAGCTACATAATCAAGCATGGGATATGATGATAGTGCTGGATGATCTGTACCATGACCTACCATTATCAATCCTTCATTTTCTTCTAAATCCCCTGCTTCTTCTTTCAAAATTTCTAATAAATTAAAATAGTCATCTACTGATGATAAAAGAGGAGCTCCCAATCTTATATCTTCAAATTTATCAGAAAACAATTCAACTTCTCTTCTTAAAGCTTCCATCTCTGTACCACTTATAATATAAGTAGGTTGCAATATTACGTGTCTATAACCTTCATTTAATAATTTTTCTAATATTTCTATTGTGTTTAAATTTTTTACTCCTCTTTTTGAAAGAATCCTATTTATTATTCTTGATGTATAAGCCTCAAAAAAATCTAATTTAGAAAACTCTTTTTTTATTTTCTCATTTATTATCTTTATTGTTTTTTCTTTTGTATCTTCGTGTGTTGTTCCAAAATGAACAGCGACTATTGCTCCTTTTTCCATACTTTTATAAAAATTCATACTTTCTCCTCAAACATCTCTATTTTTTATAAATCATACTAACACTTTAAACTCTAAATTTCAATGAAATTATATAAATAACATAGCATAATCAAGTTCTATTCATAGTATTTATGTTAAGATTTTAATCCAATTTTTCAAAAAAAAAAACACCTCAAAGTTATTAAACTTTAAGGTGTAGATTTTATTATTTATTCGTCATCAGAAGTAGTTGCTTCATTTCCAGCTTCCATATCTTGATAAATTTCGTGATTTAAACTTCCTAAACTTTTATCTACCATCAAAGCATTAGTTACAGAACCAATTACATTTAGCATTGTTCTAGGCATATCAATAATTGGGTCAATAGCTAGTATTGGATTGATTAAAGGGAACATACCTGCTAATCCTGTTCCAGATAATGCTACTGATGCAGCCATAGTCGCTGTTCCAGGTATTCCTGCTATTCCTAATGAACTTATTGCCACAACAATTATAGACATAACTATTAATGTTGCATCAAGAGGCTGACCACTCATATTTGTAACAAATACTATTGTTAAAGCTGGGAATATTCCTGCACAACCTTGCATTCCTGCTGTTGTTCCAAAACTTGCAACAAAACTTGCTGTAGATTCGCTAACACCTAACTTGTTAGTTAATGTTGAAATTGTTACAGGTAAACATCCCACACTTGATCTAGATGTAAATGCTAAGATCATTAAAGAAATACTCTTTTTTACGTATGTAAAAGGATTTAATCCAAAGAATGCTACTGCTATCATTTGAATTACAAACATAATTGCTGTTGCTAAGTATAAAACAGCTATAAACTTTCCAACTTCTGCAATAGCTCCAATACCTTTTTGAGCTATTGTATTCGCTAAAAGTGGCACTACTGCTAAAGGCATCCATCTAATTATACTCATTGCCATTGATACTATAATTTTTTGGAAAGCATTTATTAAATCAAAGAATGGCTTTACAATATTCATATATTTTTTTGACATTCTTTTTGCAGCTACTCCAACTATTGCCGAGAATATTACTAATCCTACAATATTTAGCTTAACCATTGCTTCAACAGGATTTGAAGGAATCAGAGCTTTTAATGTATCAACAATATTACTTACTTCTCTAATTTTTCTTCCACCTTCAGTTACAACAACACCTAATTGTCCTGTTGAAATTTTTCCTACTTGGAATATTTCTCCTAAAAGTAATCCTACACCAACAGATATAGCAACCATCACTAACGTAACAATTAAACTTCTTTTTACTAAATCCCCTAAATTAGCATCTTCTTTCATATTTATAATAACGTGTATTATTGATACCATTACTAATGGAATAACTAACATTCTGATTAAAGAAATAAATCCTCCACCTAATAAGCTATACCATAATGTTGTTTCTCTTACAAATACTAAATCCATTGGATTTTCTGGGAATCCTGCTACAAATTGAATTCCTAATCCTAATACTAAACCGACAACTGTTGCAATCATAACCTTTGCAGAAAAGTTAAATTTCTTCTTAGGCAAGATATTTATTAGAAATAATATAACTAATAAAGCCGCTAAGAACCCAACAGTTTTTAAATCACTAATCATTAAAAATTGTTCAAAAAATACATTGTTCATTTTTTTCTCCCGTTTTCTTATTATAAATTTTTATTAAAAAACTTTTTATTTAGCTACATTTCCTGCAACATTCATTACATCCCAAGTTCTAGCAAATGGTGGTGCATAACAGAAATCCATCATTCCTATTTCATCTACTGTTAATTTAGAATATATTGCTGTTGCCAATGCATCTACTCTTAATACTGCCCCTTTTTTACCTGCAATTTGTCCTCCTAAAAGAACTCTTGTATCTGCATCATATATTAATTTTACAAATATATCTTCTCTACCTGGATAATAGCTAGTTTGATTTTTATCTTTTACAAATACTGTTTTATAATTTATTCCCATTTTTATAGCCTCAGTTTCTGTAATACCCGTTCTTCCAGCTTCTACATCCATTACTTTTACTGCTGCTGATCCCAATGTTCCACCAAACTTTGTTTCTAATCCCGCTAAATTTTCTCCTACAACTCTTCCTATTTTATTTGCAGTCGTTGCAAGTGGAATATAAACATCTTCGTTTCTAACTAAATGAGGAACAGTTGCACAATCTCCAGCAGAATATATTGAATCAATACTTGTTTTTCCTTGATTATCTATAACTAATGCTCCATTTGACAACATCTTTATTCCTGTTTCTTTTAAAAAACTTGTATTTGGTCTTACTCCTGTAGAAATAACTACAATATTTGCAGGATATTCTCCTTTATTTGTTTTTACTCCTACAACTCTTCCATTCTCTTCTACAATTTCTTCTACAATCTCTTCTAAATGTAAATGTAATTCTTCATGAGTTCTAATCTCTTCTTCCATTACATCTGTAATTTCTTTATCAAAACTCTCTAGTAATACTCTATCACCTAACTGAATTATTCTTATACTTTTTTTCCCCAAATGTTTCGCAGCTTCTGCTACTTCAAGTCCAATATATCCTGCTCCAACTATTACAATATTTTGATTTTCTGCTAATAAAATTTCTTCTTTTAAAAGAATTCCATCTGTATAATCTTTTAATGTATAAACACCTTTTGCTGATATATTTTTAATAGGTGGCATCACAGCATGAGCTCCTGTTGCTACCATTAATTTATCATAACTATCATTAAATATTTCATCTGTTAATAGATTTTTTATAGTTACTTCTTTTTTTTCAACGTCTATACCTATCACTTCATGCTTTATTTTTATATTCATTCCAGCTTCAATAAACTTTTCTACTGGTCTAGCTACCATATTTTGAGGATTTTCAAAAAAATCTCCAACATAGTATGGTAATCCACATGCTCCCCATGATACTATTTCTGTTTTTTCATAGATTACTATTTCTGCATCCTTGTTTAATCTACTTGCTTTTGCTGCTGCTGACATTCCTGCTGCAACTCCACCGATAATTATTATTTTCATTTCTCCTCCTAAAATTAATTGTTTAACATTATCTCTAAAATAACTTCATCTGTTTTTCTTAATCCTTCTTGAGCTAAAACTTTAACATTAAATAAAGTTGATTCTATGTTTTTTCCTACAATACCTTCACCGTATTCAAACTTTCTATTCTTTTTTGATAAGTAGTATGAATCAAATGCCATTCCTACCGAACTAGCTATTTTAGTTGCACAAGAGCTTTTTGCTCCATCACAAATCATTCCTGATAAAGTTGCTAACGTTGTTTCTATTGCTGAATTTACTCTGTCTAATGAAAGTCCTTCTAAAAATGCTAAAGCACCAGATACTCCTGCTCCACCACAAACAACACCACAATAAGCTGATAATCTTCCTACATTTGATTTTATATGAATTGTAGTAAGATGTGAGAAAAATAATCCTCTTATTAACTCTTCATGTGTTAGACCTTTTTCTTCACAATACTTTATAATTGGTAGAGATGCTGACATACCTTGATTTCCACTACCACTTGTTGTCATTACAGGCATAGAACATCCGTTCATTCTAGCGTCACTTCCTGCACTTGCAAAACTTACAATTTTATTTTTCAAATCTTTTCCATAAACCCCTTCTTCCATTCCTTCATGAAGAGTTTTTCCTATTCCTATTCCATAATCATTTTTTAAACCTTCATTTGCTATCGCTGAATTGTAATCAATAACTTTTTGGAATAATGGTGCTATTAATTCTAAGTCAATTTCTTTTGCTAAATTATAGATTAATTCAACAGTCAGAAAATCTTTATCTGTCATTGCGTTATCTGTAACTACTTCGTCACAAGTACCACCTTTTATTGTAATTCCATTTTTTTCTATTTTTACTATATTTGTGTGATAATCTTTAATCTCTATTATTACACTATCTTTCCCTAAAAATCCTGTTGCCCTCATGTGAAGCTTTACATCTCCCTCAATTTTTGTAGCAACTATTTTACCAGCATCTAAGTATTCTTTTACTTCACTTAATCTTGTTTTATCTATATTTGATATAACCATTAAATCTTTTTTAGAATCTCCTAAGATTGTTCCTAGGGCAACTGAAGCTTCAATTCCTACCATTCCTTCAGAGTTTGGTATTTTAACACTTTTAACATTTTTTATTAAATTTCCTGATAAAGCTATTTCTATTTTATCTGGAACACCTTCTAATAATGTTGTTAATTTACTACCTATATAAGCTAAAGCTATTGGCTCTGTACAACCCTCAGCTGGTACTATTTCTTCATTTAAAATATTTAAAATTTTTTCTATTTTTTTCACAAAAATCCTCCTTATTATTTTTATATTAATTATAAATAATACAATAGTATAATAAGCAATTTTTGTTCCAATCGATAATATTATTGATAATTTTTTTTGTCTTTAATTTTATTAAACTTTTTTAATTCGTTTATTTCTTTTTCACTTTTAATTTACTTTTCATTTTGATAATCTTTTTCATTTTGATAATCTTTTTTTTCATTTTGGTAATTAAATATTATATTTTTGAAGTTTTCTATATAAAGTTGTTAAACCTATATTCATTTTATTTGCTATTATTTTTTTTCCTGCTGTATCTTTACCAAATATTTGAAATGCTTTTTCTATATATTTTTTTTCCAAATCTTCAAAATCATCTAAATAAAATTCATCTATAATAGTATTAGATTCTTTTTTTAATTCATTAGTTTTATATTCTAATAATTTTTCTGGAATTGTTGATAAACTTAAAATATCACTGTTATCAGAAATATTAAACATAAACTCTACAACATTTTCTAATTCTCTTATATTTCCTGGCCAAGAATAGTTTAAAAATAATCTTTCAACTTCTATGTCTATAAAACTTATATATTTTTCTGTTATCTTGTTATATTTTCTTATCAAATCTCTTGTAATCGGAAGAATATCTTCTTTTCTTTCTCTAAGAGGTACTATATGAAATGGAATCACTTTTAATCTATAATATAAATCTTCCCTAAACTCTTTTTCCAATATTTTTTTTTCTAAATTTACATTTGTTGCTGCTATAATTCTAATATCTAAATCTATATCTCTATTTGAACCTATTCTTGTAACTTTTCTTTCTTGAATAACTCTTAATATTTTAGCTTGTAAATAAAGAGGCATATCTCCAATTTCATCTAAAAATATAACTCCACCATTAGCTAATTCAAATTTTCCCATTCTACCATTTTTGTCTGCTCCTGTGAAAGCCCCTCTTATATATCCAAAAAGTTCACTTTCTAAAAGAGATTCTGGAATAGCAGCACAATTTATAACAACAAAAGGAGCATTTCTTCTTTCACTATGATAATGTAAAGATCTTGCTACAAGTTCTTTACCTGTTCCACTTTCTCCTGTTATTAAAACTGTTGATTTTGATGGAGCTACATGTTTAATTCGTTTTTTTAAAAAAGTTGTAAATTCTGATTCTCCAATTATATTAATCAATGAAACACTATTTGAAGTTTCTACTAAGCCTTTAATTCCGTCATTTACTTTAGTCATATCATCAAAAATAAAAATCTTTTCATTTTTTCCAAATGATTCAAAAGGTAGTAGTTTTCCTAAAACATCTAGCTCTTTATTTTTAACTTTTAATTTAAAAATTTCTTCATCCATAATAAAATCATTTTGAGAACTTAAACTTATTAACTCCCCTATAATTCCATTTTCTAAATCTATTTTTTTTAGTGCAAAATTATTCGCGGCTGTTATAAATCCGAGATTATTAAATCTCAATACTCCTTTTTGAATTGTATTTAGTATTGTGGAAAGAATATTTTCTCTTTCTGTTTTTTCTAAACTTTCATTGTACTCTACAAATCTTACACTTATTAATTCTGCCATTTGTTCTACAAAATCCAAATAATTTTTTAAATTTTCTAAAATTCTTTTTTTCTGATTTTCATCAAAAGAAACTAAGCTTATTAATCCAATCATCGACCCTTCATACATTATTGGTGTTGATATTTCAAGTACCTCTAAACATATTTTTTTTTCCGAGCAACCATTGCAAATTTCATCTTCTCTAGGATTTAAAATAACTGTAGTCTCTTTAGTTTCTAAAGTTTTTTTATTGGCTCTTCCTTTTATTTTTTCACCTATTTTTTGAGGTCCAGTTCCTGTTATTCTTATAAGGTTTTTATCACAAATCCCGACATCCATAGAAAATAATTTTGATATTGTTTTCGCATATTTTTT
The DNA here is from genome assembly GCA_051652625.1 of Cetobacterium sp. Lineage (GTDB taxonomy): Bacteria > Fusobacteriota > Fusobacteriia > Fusobacteriales > Fusobacteriaceae > Cetobacterium_A. Next base: position 21 of record JBOFUO010000069.1, on the reverse strand, counting down.
TAATTCGTCCTTTATTACTAA
>JBOFUO010000068.1:0-13432 GCA_051652625.1 Cetobacterium sp. | reverse complement strand
ATTTTTGAAGTGATATGAAGAATCAATTTTACATCATGAAGTACTTCATAATATTTAAGAGATGTAGTCAGAGACTTATATTTATCAAGCTTTTCTGTAAATGTATTTTTTTCCTCTTCAGAAAAATTTTTTATTGTTTTTTTATCGACATTTTTCAAATATAAAAATTCATCAAAAAATTCTTGATTAAAAATGTTTATAGTTATTTGTTTTTTAAAACTATTTCCACTAGGCTTTTTAGCTTCAGCAACTTTATCAAATCCACTATTTAGTAAGGTTGAATTTTTCATTTTAACTAAAATACCTCTATCATCCATTACCGAATCTAAAAAACAATAGTCTGTATAAGGTTGCTTCATAAGTGAAGAATATGTCCCTTGAATACAAAGATCCATTTGGTGATATTCTTTAAAATTACAAGCTCTATGAATAGCACCTATAACTGTTGAAAAAGGTGGAAGTGGATAAGTCATTTTATTATCCACTGTTTCTTCTTTCCTATAATGAGCTTTACTTTGAGTTAATACTATTCTCAAGGCTTTCATGCTTTATACCTCATAATGTTTTTTTGAATTTTTATAATACTGAACTACTTCTTCTTTTAATTCATCAAAAAATTTAGTTATGCTCATAGGAGATAGTTTATCTATAATTTCTTTCTCATTTTTTAAATTTTCTCCTTCAAGCAATCCTACTTTATAACCTTTATTTATTTTATCCTGTAAATCAGCTGTGATTATTAAATTCCCACTTTTAACTTTAACTACATTCTCAAAAACATGTGTTTTTCTATCAGTTAGGCCTCCTACAATAAATAAAGGTTCAGCATTGTCTAAATTACCTTTTACAACAAGATGAAGACTTTCAATTCCATCTAATATTTGATTTACTCTCTCTGCTTTTTCATCCTGAGATGACTCATTTTTAAAATTTTCATCTATTCCAATCATCTCTAAATCAAAAGTTATTGAATAGATTTTTAAATTTTTATCATACTCATAGTTATATGGCATAAGACCACTAGCTTTAGCTTCATTTTGTAAATTTATTCCTTTAGATTTTGCAAAAGTTGAAGCTAAATATAGGTTGTTGTGGAATCTTGATTCATTTACAAAAGGTTCACATGCAATTGCATCCGTCATATAGAACGAACTATTTCTAATATATGTCATCTTTTCTTTTCCAACTGAGGTATTCATGTATCCACCCTCTAAAGCTTTACAATTACTTGCATTAAGAGACGAATCAACTTTTTTTTGTGTTGCTCCATCTACAACAACTTCTAAATCTTTATACATTCCACTTTGAATCATCAATGAATTTTTCATACTTTCTCTACTTCTTGTGGCAAAAATTTCTCCATTTTTAAAAACTTTTTGTATTGATGCTACATTTCCTAGTCCCTCTGCATAATTTGATGTTATATTTGATAAAACTGTAAGTGTTAATCCTTTTATATTTTTCATATTCATTCCCCCTATTTATTTAGTTCCCAAAGCGTTTATAAATGTATATGCCAAGTTCTTATTTTTTTGAAAATCTGAAAAAAGATCAACTAAAAAATCCATTTTAACATTAGAATAAGACGATAACTGAATAAGAACTATTTGAACTCTATCATAATCTTTAAGTGATATAGCACTAATTAGTTTTTGTTTGTATGATGTAACTTTATTTCCAGCTATTCCTATGTTTACTTTTTTAGCAATCTCTATTATCTCTTTTTCTTTTTCTCCCATATATACTCCTCCTGTGTAGATTAATTGATTTATTTTTATTAAATAAGAATTTAAAAATCTATCTCCTCTATAACTCTTGAATACCATTTCTATCAAGCTATCTAAGTGAACTTTATTTAATATGCTATTTGTAACTTCTTTTTGAATATCTATCCATCTATCTGGAGATGTCTCTCTAGATTTCAGATTACAAGGTTTTTGTAACAATTCAAATAAGTTTACTTTTTCCGAACTAAACTTTTCAAGTTTTTCAAATATTTTAATACCCTCTTCCCTTATAAAAAGAGTTTCATAATAATCTTTTTCTCTATCTTTAATTATAATCTCTACATCATAATTAATAAAAGTAGAAGCATTTTGAGATTTATCAAAAATTTGGCTTCTTAAACTTTTAGAATCACTATCTGGAGGTACTCTGTTACTATTAATCAATTTAATAACTTCACTGTTATTATTTATAAAAAAAGACTCTCTAGTTTTACTAAATGCAAATGGAATAAAATCCATAAATTTACTATCACTTGTTACTATAGATTTTTTATCTCTCATAAAAGATATAGATTTAGATTTTCTAGCCATATCTATATAATACCCTTTCAATCTACAACATTTCCCTTTTTTTTGGAAAATTTTATCCTCACAAAAATTAGCATATAGAGATTTGCCGCCTTTATATGTAGCTTTTATAATTTCTATTCTGTTTTCATCTATTTTTTGTTGAATTTCTCCTTTCAAACTTTCTAAGCTTTCTTCATTTGTAAGCTTCAAATCAGAAAAATTATTTTTCATAACTACATTTGCAGTCAATTTTTTATTTAATTCTTTTACTTCTAAATTTGTTAAACTTTCTTTCTTAATCATTTCCTCTACATAAATATGATGCATGCTATCACTAAAAAAATTCTCAGCAAATTTAAGATACCTCTCCTCGGTAATCTCTTGAAGATTGAATTCAATTCCATCTTCATCTATTTTAAGTTCAATATCATAATATTCAAAATACTTGTGTAGTCCAACTATACTGGCACTCCATCTCCAGTCTGAAGGTTCTATTCTTATGTTTCCATTTTTTAAAGCTATCTCCATGTTACCCCACCTTTAAATTTTTTCTAAACAACCAAATCCTAAACTTCTTTTACTTCCAATTCCAGATTTGTACAGGTAATCTAAAAGATATTTTTTCCCTTCTATTTTTATCTTTCCATAAGTTACAGGAAAAGATATACCATAATTAGTAACTACAGTTCTTTTCGTTAATTTTTCATCTAAAAATATTTTCAAATCATTTATATCATAGTCAGGATCAAATTCAAATCTATCTTTCAATTGGAATTTTAAGTTTTTTTTCAAGATTTCTTCCCATCTTTCATCTAAAAATGTAAAATATGTATCTCTATTAGTATTTTCAACTCTCTCTTTTACCAATATATGAGAAAGAGTTTTAAATTCAACTATATCATTCTCAATATTTTTTTCTTGAATCATTTTTATATCTTCTAATTTAATGCTATTATTTTTACCAAAAGGATAATCTTTTCTAATTCTGCCCATAAATGAATTAAAAAATATTATTCCCTCTTCATTTGAAGAAGTTGAAAAATTTAAAATAATTTGATTTTCTTCTAACTCTATACAATTATTTAAAAATTTTATTTTTCCTAGATATACTCCCCAAGTATAATTTTTTACAATTGAATCTTTCGAAAAATATTTTTCTAAATACTCCTTACTATTATTTTCTAAACAATTTTTAAAATAAGAAATTATAGAACTTCTATAATCTTTTGGAATTGTTTTAGAATTTAGATGAAATGTCATTTTTAGCCTCATCTTTCCTCCTTGGATTTTCATTGTACTTCACATTGATTATTTTTTATATTTAAGATTTTAATTTTACTTTACGTTTCATAATAGCACTTTTCAGCTTATATTTCTACTCTATTATTAATTAAATTTAATAAAAAAAATCAAACAAAAACATAATGAAAAATTATTTGTTGACACAGAATTGTTTTCGTGGTATAATTTTTTATAAGGTATCGCGGGATAGAGCAGTTGGCAGCTCGTCGGGCTCATAATCCGAAGGTCGTTGGTTCGAATCCGGCTCCCGCCACCAAACTTATATTGCAAAATACTCTATTAAGAGATAAATTAAGAGGTTAACCATTCTGGTTAACCTCTTTTGTTTTATAAAAATTTTGTAAAGCTTTTTAAATAATCAACATAAGCTTTTTTAGATAAATTCCTAATATAATAAGCATAGGTTGGATAAGCTTGAATAGAATTTATACCTTTATAAAATTTTATTTTATTACCTATCATAATTTGTAAAATACCAACTATTTCTCCTGCTCTCTCTCCTATACAGGTAACTCCAACTATATTAAATTTATTATCACAGATTACTTTCAGAAAAAAATTCTTTTCAAAAGCAATTATACTTCTATCATTTTCTTTGTTCATACTATATACATATATTTTCTTATATTTTTGTTTTGCTGATTCTTCACTCAATCCAACCTTTGATACCTCTACATCTCCAAATAATGTCGAAGGAATATATGAATAATCTACTTTTTTTAATAAATACGGAAATAAGATGTTTCTAACTACTATTTCACCTTGATATCCTGCTACATGAGAAAATTTTAAATCTGATGCTACATCCCCAATTGCAAATATATTTTTAATTGAAGTTTTCATATATTTATCGACTATAACTCCTTTTGAATTATAATTTATATTAACGTTATCTAATTTCAAATCATTTATATTAGCTACTCTTCCAGCAGATAAGAATATCTTCTCAGTTTTAAAATTTCCATTATTCGTTTTTATTGTGATACTGTCTTCATTATTCTCAGAATTTCTTTTTTCTACCTCTATTGATGTACAATTTAAAACCAATTCTATTTTTGCTAATTTTAACTTTTGCATATAAAATTCTCTTACTTCATCTTCCATCATCGGTAAAAAAACTTCTGATCTTTCTATTATAGTTACATCTATCCCTAATTTCTTTAAGGGAAATGCTAGCTCTAAAGATATAACTCCTGCACCTAACATTATGATGCTTTTATAATTGTCCTTGTTATAAAAAAAATCTTGATTTGTTAGATACTCTACATCTTTAAGGCCTTTTATATCTGGTATATAAGGTAAACTTCCTGTAGATATTACAATGTATTTACCACTATATAATTTACCATTTATAGATACTGTATTTTTATCAACAAAAAAACCTTCACCTTTTATATAGTCTATATTTTTAAATTTAGATACGTATGGTAATTCTGCATCTCCAACTTTATGTACATTTTCAATTACCTTATCTAAAGCTTCTCTTAAATTCAAAGATTCTTTAGCAGCAGATATAAAACTTTTTGAAGGAATACAACCTCCCCATGTACATTCTCCACCTAACTGGTCTCTTTCTATTAACAATACCTTTTTTCCTGCTGAAGCTAATCCTATTGAAACAGTGAGCCCTCCAGCTCCTCCTCCAATTACAATTGTATTATACACGTTATCATCAACTCCTATATTCTTTCTACAAATCTATTATACCAGTTTTTTCCACTTAGACCTTTATAGTAATTTTGACTTTTATAAAATTAAAAGGTATAATTAAGTACCGCCATTCAAGAAAGGAGTCATTTATGTTAACTTGGTTTATTGCAGGTTTAGTGTTTTTATGTGTCGAGCTTTTTAGCTTTGGACTTATCTCTATCTGGTTTGCTTTAGGAGCTTTTTTAACTATGCCTTTTCATAATTTTTCTCTAGAATATCAATTCTATATTTTTGTAAGTATTTCACTCGTTTCTTTAATTCTAGTTAGAAAAATAGCTTTAAAATATTTCAAAACTAATAGTAAAGAGTTAAACCGAATTACAAAACAAGAAGTTATAATTGAAAAATTAGAATTAAAAGGTAATCAAAAAATTTACACTGTTTATTTAGATGGGAAAATTTGGCAGGCTATTTCTTCATATTCCTTTGAAATTGGAGAAAATGCAGTAGTCGAAAAAATTGTAGGAAACAAACTAATACTAAACAAAAAATTATAGGAGGTTTATATGTTATTTTTATTTTTATTAATCTTAATCACAATATTTTTAGTTGGAACACATGTTAGAATCGTTTCTCAATCTCAAGCTTTTGTTGTTGAAAGATTAGGTGCTTATCTTTCTACTTGGGAAGTTGGACTTAATGTACTTATACCTTTCGTTGATAGAATAGCTAAAAAAGTGTCTTTAAAAGAACAGGTTATTGATTTTCCACCACAACCAGTTATAACAAAAGATAACGTTACTATGCAGATAGATTCTGTTGTCTATTTCCAAATAACAGATCCTAAATTATATACATATGGAGTTGAAAACCCATTAAATGCAATTGAAAATTTAACAGCTACAACACTTAGAAATATAATTGGAGATTTAGAGTTAGATGCTACATTAACTTCTAGAGATACTATCAATACTAAGATGAGAGCTATTTTAGACGAAGCTACTGATCCTTGGGGAATCAAAATAAATAGAGTTGAACTTAAGAATATAATTCCACCTGCTGAAATTCAAGATGCAATGGAAAAACAAATGAAAGCCGAAAGAGAAAGAAGAGAATCAATTCTGAGAGCTGAAGGACAAAAAACATCTGCAATCTTAGTTGCTCAAGGTGAAAAAGAAGCTGCTATTTTAAGAGCTGAAGCTAAAAAAGAAGCCTCTATTAGAGAAGCTGAAGGAGAAGCTGCTGCTATTCTAAGTTTACAAAAAGCTCAAGCTGAGGCAATTATTCTTATAAAAGAAGCTGCTCCTGACAGAAATGTTTTATTATTAAAAGGAATGGAGGCTTTTGAAAAAGTTGCAAACGGACAAGCTACAAAAATTATTATTCCTAGTGAACTACAAAATATAGTTACTTTGAGTGAACTTTTCCACGAATCTAAAAAATAATTTAAAATAAAAAAAGGAACTTTTTTCATTAATACAATGAAGAAAGTTCCTTTTTAATTACATTTGTGAAATACAAGAAACTGGACAAACTGATGCACAAGCTCCACAGTCTATGCAAACATCTTCATCTATTTCTCTTTTGCTATCTACAACTTCAGAGATGCAAGAAACTGGACAAACTGATTGGCAAGCTCCACAAGCAATACACTCATCTTTATTAATTCTATGTGCCATTTTTCCTCCTTTATTTATTTTTGATAGTTTATTTTTATAATCTATCTTAAAATATTATTCGTTTCATATACCTACTTTCCTTCAAAAAAAAAGTATATATAAATTACATCTATGATTAAATGAAATTCACATATACTTTTATATATTTGGTACCTGAGGGGGGACTCGAACCCCCAAGATGTTACCACCGGCGGATTTTGAGTCCGCTACGTCTACCAATTCCGTCACTCAGGCTTTAACTTACTATTTATTCTATACCAATTAGAGAGCTTTGTCAATACTTTTTTCTTTTTTTAAAGGATTTCATCTCTTTGATTTGTATTTATTTTAACAGAGACAATTTATTTAAGGAGGTTGAAATGTTAAAAAAAATTATTTTTCTTTCAGTTTTGGTTTTTAGTTTAATTGGATGTGAAAATACAACATACAATACGCCTACTGTTCGAAGAAATGCTCTTGGTGGTGCTGCTGTTGGAGCAATAGCTGGTCAACTTGTTGGTAGGGACACTAGAAGTACTTTAATTGGAGCTGGTATTGGCGCTCTTGCAGGAACTGCTATAGGTCATGAAAAACAAAAAAATTACTATAGAAAAAGATACTATTATTAATTAGGAGGAGCTTATGAAAAAAATATTTCTATTTTTATTCTCTTTAACACTTTCATTAAATGTATTTGCAAACAGTGATAACTATAATTTTTTAACTTTAAAACAAAAAATGGAAAATTATGGATACAAACTAGACTACGCAAAAAAAGATATTGGATTTAATTTTAAAAAAGAATCTTCTCATACCGAGGTTATTCAATACAAAAATTATGCTGACCTAAATTCAGCAATTGGAAATTCTATAAATCTTTTAAAAGAAAAAGATTTTAATCTTGTTTCTGAAGAATGTGATTTTGGAAATGGTATTTTAGTATTCTCAAATCCTACAGTAAAAGATTATGTTTTTGTTTTATCTGCTAATTACAAGCAAAATGTTATGTTAAATACAGGTGGCTCTCCTGAAGACTTGGAATTTTCTTTCAAAACTCTAGAAGAAAATTTAAAACCTAAAAAGTAGAAAATTATAAATAGAAAAAGGTTGTCTAAACAAGCTAATTAAAGCATATTAGACAACCTTTTTCTATTTTGTTTCTTTATATACAAATAATCCCGTTAATGTCAATGCTACCGATATTGCCATATATCCTGGATTAGATATAGCAGCATATATAAATATTGATGCTCCTCCTAAAAGTGCTAACATTGGAACTAAAGGATAAAACGGTACTTTATATGGTCTTTCTAAATTAGGTTCTTTCTTTCTAAGTATAAATAATCCTAAAAATACTAAACAATAGAATAGCCAAAATAATGCTACTGGTATATCTCCAAATATATCTGGATTTCCTGTAATTAACATCGCAATTAAGAAAACAACTGCTAATATATACATAACTACTGATGAATTTATAGGCTGTTTAAATTTATTATCAATTTTACTAAAAAATTCCTGCTTTGGAAGATGTCCTTCTACTGCTAAAGTATATGGTATTCTTGTAGAAGCCATAATCATACCATTCAGTCCTCCAAAAGCTGAAATCATTATACCTAAAAATATAAATTTTGCTCCCATAGGACCAAATAGCTCTTTAGCAACTCCAAACATTCCAACTCTAACAATTTCTTCAGCTGTAAATACATTTAAAAGAGCAACATTTAGGGCAACATAGAATATTGCTATAAATCCTAATCCTAATATAATTGCTTTTGGTAAATCTTTTTTCACGTTTTTCAAATCTCCTGCTATTGTTCCAACATATATCCAACCATCAAATGCAAACATTATTGGAACTAAAGATAATCCAAGAAGGACAAATGGTGATTCTGGTGTTGTACCTATTGCAACCTCTTTTATGTAGAATGTTCCTAGTGTATTATCTCCAAATATAAAACCAAAAACAGTTATTAATAACAATGGAATTATTTTTGCTATTGTTGCTGATGTTTGTATTTTTCCACCGATATTTCTTGTAAATATATTAACTGAAAATAAAAATGTAATTGCTACAAAAGCAACTAATCCTAAAAATGTTGTATTTGTTGAGTCTATATTAAAAAAACTAGCTGTAAATACTGCAAAATAATATGCTATTAATGCTACTAAAGCTGGGAAATATATTATTAATTGAGCCCATCCAACTAAAAAAGCTACTCTCTCTCCATATATTCTTTTTATCCAAGCTATCATTCCACCAGTTTCTGGAATTGCTGCTCCTACTTCTGCTGCTGTCAAGCCTGATAAAATAGAGATTGTTCCTCCTAAAACCCATGCTGCAATTGCTATTTTAGGATTCATATTTGCTGCTGTTAAAATTTGTCCTGCTTTAAAGAAAATTCCAATTCCTATAACAATTCCAACAACCATTGAAAACGCTACAGAAAATCCATATCTTTTTTCTAAATTTCCACTCATTTTTTTCTCCTTCACTTGATGTATTGTTTTCTAGTGTTTTTTCACTTCGTTAAAAGTATTTTTCCAATTTTTTTATTTTAACACAAATATATATCTTAAACAAGTTTTTTTGCTTCTTGCATAAACAGAAATTTTGGTATATAATAATCTTGATAATTTAAAGGGGTGAAAAAAAGCATTATGTTAGAGAAAAAAAGAACTAATAATAACTCAATAGTAGATTATTCTGCAAAATTTTACTTGTTTCCACTACTTTTCATTGGTCTTATTCTTAGAAGTTTAGATAATCTATTTTTAAAATTAAAATACCAGAAATAAAAAAGAGAGCTAAGCTCTCTTTTTTATTTCTGGTATATATTAAATCTATCTGTTATTTTTTTCAATTTATCCAATTTATCAATGCTTTCTTCTTTATTTTCTTTTCCAAATCTAAGAAGTAATGCATTTAAAATAACTATCCCTGGAACAAAAGTATAAGCTTTTCCTCCATTTTTTGTTGTGATTACTAAATCAGATATATTACCTAATACAGAGTCTTTTTTATCAGTCATGGTAATTATTTTATTTCCTTGCTCTTTAAAAAATTCTGTAACTTGACATGTAAAGTTTGTATATGGATGGAATGATATTGTAAACAAAACATCCTCTGGAGTTGAATATAAAAGCTTATCTGTAAAATCAGAAGCTCCTGATATCATAAGTTCAACATCTTCTCTCAACTCTTTTAACATAAAGTATAGATAATAAGCTAGTGCATAAGAACCTCTCGCTCCTAAGATGTATAACTTTCTACTACTTTTAATCATCTTCATTGCTGTTTGTAATTGCTCTTCAATTGCACTTATATCCATCTCTTCTAAAAGCTCAACATTTGTATTGATAACCTCTGACAATATTCCTTCTTTTGAATCAGAGTCAATCTCTTGTCTAAATTCTCTCATATAAGAAGTTGAAATTTCAACATCTTTTTGAAAAACTCTTTGAAAATCTGGATATCCTTTAAATCCCAAACTTTTTGAAAATCTTGTTACCGTAGCAGGGCTAGTTCCTGTTTCTTTAGCCAATTCATTTATAGAAATAAATGAAACTACACTTTGATTATGCTTTATAAAATCCACAATTTTTTTAAAACTTTTACTATAAGTTGAATAATTTTGCTCTAAATTAGCTAATACTACCTTTTTCATCTCACACCTCTATAACTACACATTTGGATTTAGTACAAATTCAGCTAAATCATTTACGAAGTTCATTGTTTTTTCATTTTTATCGTTTACTGGATTAAATTCAACTATATCTACTGATGTTATAGAGTAATTTTTAAATAAGAATCTAAACGTTTTAAACATTTCATCAGTTGTAAATCCATTTCTAACTGGTGTACTTACTCCTGGTGCAAACTCAGGGTCAACTGAATCCACATCGAAACTTATATGAATATTATCAATTTTTAAATAATCTCTAATTTCATCTAAAACATTTTCTAAACCTTTATGAACAACATCGTCATAAGAGATTACTTTAACTCCTAGCTCTTCTATTACTTCTCTCTCTTTTACATCTAAATCTCTAGCACCTAAAATAACAACATTTTTACTGTCTATTTTAGCTCCCTCATAGAAACAATTAACTAAATCTCTATCTCCTGCTCCTTGTAAAAGTGCAAGTGGCATTCCATGGATATTTCCAGACATAGTTGTTTCATCTGTATTCATATCTCCATGAGCATCTATCCAAACTACACCCACTTCTTTTTCCAATGCTACTCCAGATATTGATCCTAAAGCTATTGAGTGGTCTCCACCTATAGTTATTGGTCTATATCCATCTCTAACTGCTTCATTTACAGCTGAAGCTAATTTTTCACAAGTGTTCAAGATTGTATTTTTATACTTTAATGACCATTCGTTGAAATTCTCTCTTTGCTTTTCTACATCTATATAAGTCATCTCTCCAAATACATCTGGGAAGTGCTCTTCTAATACTTCAGGTCCAAATTCAATACCTGCTTTGTTTGCTCCTAAGTTCATTGGAACAGCAAATATTTTATTTTTCATTTTTTCTGTATATAAATAAACAGCATCTTGATCATCTATAACTTTAACAAATTCTAACTCAGGATCTTCCATTCCTTGAACATGAAGTTTCGCTGCTTTTAAATTTTGAATATAACTTATAGTCTCTTTTGTTATTCTCTCTCCTGGAGTTATTACAGGAATTCCTGGTGGATATGCCATAATCATTTCAGCACATATTTTCCCTTCACTCTCAAGGAATTTTATTCTATTGTTTTCACTATAAAAAGCTTCTCTTGGCATTAAAACAGATTCTGGTATCGCTGGCATTTTACCAACAGACTCTCCAATTGTTTTTCCTTTTCCAAAGAATCTTTTACTTATATCTTTTAAAGCTTCTAAGAAAGCACCAGTACTTGACTCATCGTCTCCTAAAGTTACTAATCCTAAAACATTATAGAAATCTGATAGTTCTACTTGAATATTATATTCGTCAACTAATAATGTTTCTAATTCAAATCCTGTTAACCCTAAATCTCTAGCTGATATTGATAATTTTGTATCATCAAAATCATGAATACCGTATCTTCCTACAATCTCTTTTCCAAATGAGAAAATTCCAGGAATTTTATTAACTTCTGCTCTTAAATCTCTTGCTAATTTAAGTGTTCTTGTTAATAACTCTCTACCTTCAGTTGCAATCTGTCTTCTAGCACAATCTAATGATGCCATTAAAGGATATGAAGGTGACGTTGTATGTAAAATACTTAAAATCTGTTGAATTCTGTTTATGTCAACTCTTGTTGAGTTTACATGTAACATTGACATTTGAGTCATAGCTCCAATTATTTTATGAGTACTTTGACAACAAATATCTGCTCCTGCATCTATAGCTGATATTGGTAACTCTTCATGGAAGTGTAAGTGAGCTCCGTGAGCCTCGTCAACTATTAAAGGAATATCATAGCTATGAACGATGTCAGCAATCTTTTTAATATCAGTTGCTGCTCCGTAATATGTTGGGTTGATAATTAAAACAGCTTTTGTATCTGGATGCTGTTTTAGCATATTTTCAACAACTTCTGGTCTAACTCCATGAGCTATTCCTAATTCGTCATCTACTTCGGGATTCATATAAACCGGAACCGATCCACTTAGTATAATTCCTCCAGAAACTGATTTATGAACATTTCTAGGGACTAATATTTTCTCTCCTGGTTTTACAACAGACATTATCATAGCTTGAATTGCTCCTGATGTTCCATTTACAGCAAAAAAGGTTTTCTTAGCTCCATAAGCGTCAGCTGCTAATTCTTGTGCTAATTTTATACAACTTTTTGGATTATGTAATCCATCAACCATCTTAAAGATAGTCACATCAATTGAGAAGGGATTTGGTCCCATAAACTCATAAAACTCTTTATCCATTCCCTTTCCTCTCTTATGCCCTGGAACATGAAAAGGAATTATATCTCTTTTTGCATACACATCCTTTAGTGTTGAGAATATAGGTGTTTGATATTGATTTAATTTAGTCATCTTACCTCCTTATTTAATATAATTTTGTTTTTAAAAATGATATTAAAAAGTTACAAAATAATATATAATTTACATTATTAATTTCTTTTAAAATACGAGATATTGTAGAGCTTTTTAGAAATTAAGTCAACTTTTTTTTGAAAGGAACCATAAATTTTATGAAAAAAATTTTAATTTTTGTATCAAATGGCTTTGAAGCCCTAGAGTTATCAGCGTTTATAGATGTATTCGGTTGGAATAATGTTGTTGGAAAGAAAAAAATTTTCCCTACAATTTGTTCGCTTCATGATGAGTTAAATGCTACATGGAACTTAAAAATTGTAACAGAATTAAATCTTAAAAAGAACAATATTGACCTAAATGAGTTTAGTGCATTAGTTATTCCAGGAGGTTTTGGTAAAGCGGGATTCTTTAATGATATTCAATCTGAAGAAGTAGAATCCTTGTTAAATTATTTTATTTCGAATAAAAAAATTGTTATTGGAGTCTG
>JBOFUO010000067.1:0-18422 GCA_051652625.1 Cetobacterium sp. | reverse complement strand
AATTTTTGCTTTTTCATATTTTTCGCCAAATATTAAATCCGCTATATGAAGTGCATCTGTATTTCCTTTTTCCATAGACTCTCTACATGCTGCACAATAAGTAACCATATGTCCTGTTGTTGTTTCAGTTGCTCTTCTTTCCATAACTTTTTTAGCTACATTTGGTACTGCTGGAACAATCATTCCTCCAAATCCACAACATCTTGTTTTGTCTCTTGAATTTTCTAACTCTTCTACTTCATAACCTAATTCATTCATAATCCATCTTATTCCATCATGTATGTTAGATTCTTTTCTAATTGAACAAGAATCATGTATGTTAAACTTTACATCTGAATTTTTTCCAATTCCAATTTGAGATGCAGGCACTCCAATTTTAGGTAGTAACTCCCAAAGTGATATTACATTTTGTTTTGCATACATTTTAAATATTCCATAACATGATTGACAAGCCACTATAACTGTTTCTGCTTCAACTTTATCTAACTCTTTTTGAACCGACTTAAACCTTTCTTTAAATAATTCATCTTGGCCTAAAGCTTTTGGTGGTTTTCCACAACACTTTAATAAAGACCCAACCTCTCCATTCAATTTACTTTGTAAATGGTCTAATATATTTCCTACAGCTTTTGAATTGTATGATGGTAATGAGCACCCTGGGAAAAATACATATTTTGTCTTTTTTCCATTCGGAGCTGCATTTGTAGTATTAAATATTTTTGAATAACCTAGATGTTGATGAACTTCAATTGCTTTGTGACCCTTCATTGGAGATTTTCCAGAATTATCTCTTACATATTCTGTTCTCATTGCACCAAAATTTGATTTTATATCAAAGTCTTTTGGACATTTTAAAGTACATTGGTCACACATATTGCAAGAATATGCTATTTTTGCATCTATATTTTCAGACCCTTTTTCTAAATATTCTTCAAATAAGCTTTTTGGACAATCTGTATAATCATTTAGCATAATACATTCTTTCATGCAAAGTTTGCATTCACATTGCAAACATCTATTTGCCTCTTTTGTTGCCTCTTCTTTTGTAAAAACTCTTTCTACTTCAGAAAAATCTTTTATTCTTTCTTTTCCTTCTTTTGCTCCTGGAATAACCCTTTCTACTTTTTCAGCTATATCCCAACCTTCTGGTAGATATTCTGTTGGTAAATATAATTTTGTAATATACCCACCTTCATCTTCTATTGCTCTTCCTTCTTTTATATTTTCACCATTTAAGAATCTATGAATCGATTTTGCAGCTCTTCTTCCTTCTGCCATAGCCTCAACAACTATAAATGCTGATGCACAATCTCCTGCTACAAAGACTTTTTCATTTCCGATTGATTGCATTGTTAAATTATCCGAATCAAAAGTTCCATTTTTTCTTACTGTCAATTTATTTTCATTATCAAACGAATTATCAACACCTTGACCTATAGCAAATACCAATGTATCTATTTCAATTATTTCTGTTTTATTCTCATCAAATTGAGGATTAAATTTACCATTCTCATCAAATAAACTCAAACACTCTTTTATTTCTAATCCACAAATTCTATTATTTCCAACAATTATTCTCTTAATTCCATTTCCTAATTTAAACTCTACATTTTCTTCTATAGCACCATGAATTTCGTGATTAGATGAAGCCATATTTTCAAAACTTGATTCTAATGGAATCGAATAAACTATTTCAACTCCAGGAATTCTTTTTGAAGATCTAGCACAATCCATAGCTACATCTCCTCCTCCTATTATAGCTACTTTTTTTCCAGCTTTTTTGAAATTTCTTGTTAATGATATTTCTTTTAAATATTCTGCTGCGTGAAAAACTCCTTCTGAATTATGATTTTCTAATGTTTTGTCAATTCTACCATCTTGTTTTCCTACTGTAACTAAGATTGCATCATAATCTTTTTCTAACTCTTGAAATGAAATATCTTTTCCGATTTCAGTAGATAATTTTATTTTCACTCCTAATTTCTCTAATAAAGAGTATTCTTTATCTATTACTTCTCTTGGAAGTCTATATTCTGGAATTCCTACTCTCATCATTCCACCTAAAACAGGAAGCTTATCAAAAATCGTAACTTCATATCCTTCTCTTGCTAAATCTATAGCTCCTTGAGCTCCTGCTGGTCCTGCTCCTACTACTGCTACTTTTTTATTGTGAGCTTCTTTTTTAGTTAGGTCCCAATTTTCAGGATTATCAAAATTATCTGCCGCATATCTTTTTAATGTTGCTATCGCTATTGAAGAATCTTCTTCTCCTCTTCTACAATTTTCCTCACAAGGATGAGCACAAACTCTTCCTAATGTTCCTGGTAAAAATAGCTTTTCTCTTATAACTTCAATTGCTTTTTCTCCATTTTTTTCACCAATTAATTTCACATATTTTTTTACGTCTGTATTCATTGGGCAGTTACTTTTACAACTAGCTGATGAATCTCCCATACAATTATCAACAATATCCTTCATTTTTGAAACGATAATTTCACTCAACATATTTTTTAAATCCTCCAAAAAATTTAGTCTACTAGTATTCTAACTTTAAATATTTTTTATGTCAATATATATACATATTTACAATACGATTTGTTAAAAAAATAACATATTAAGTCCATTTTTTAATCTATATTTCAAAATAATATTTTATTTCTATTATTTTTTGTTATAATATAGAATATAATCTTAAATTCTTAGGGGTGATTTAATGAAACAAAAAATTTTATTTTTATTTTTCATACTTTCTCTTACTACTTTAAGCTCTACTTCTTCTCTTTATAAAAAATTAGAATTAAAAGACAAAATGAATTATGATGTTTTTAAAAATGCTGTAAAAGGTGCTTCTAAAATTAAAGGTAAACAAATTGAATTTTTAACAATAATTGATTTTACAAAACCATCTACAGAACCAAGATTCTCTGTTATTAATTTAAAGAAAAAAGAACTTCTTTATTACACATATGTTTCTCATGGTAAGAATAGTGGAAAAGTTAGTGCTACTAAGTTTTCTAATACTCCAAATTCTTTCCAAAGCTCTTTAGGTTTTTTTACAACAGATACAAAGCCTTACGTTGGTAATTACGGATACTCTTTGAGATTAAAGGGCTTGGAAAATCGTTTTAATTCAAATGCATATGATCGTGCTATTGTTATTCACGGTGCTGAGTATGCATCTAAAAAATATATTGAGCAAATGGGATTTTTAGGACGAACTCTAGGATGCCCTGCTATTCCTAGTGAAATATCTGAAGAGGTTATAAATCTTATATCAGATAACTCTATTGTATTTATTGCTGGAAATGACAATAAATATTTAAAAGAAAGTCGTTTCATCAACTAGAAAAGGAGATAGTTATCTATCTCCTTTTCTAGTTAATACTGACTAATTATTTTTAACCACTTCTTATCTTTTACTACTAAGTTTTCTAAGCTAATTTCTGCACTTTTATTTAAATTAAATTTAATCACTTCTTGTCTTTCCAATCCATCTATAATTAGAGTTAGATTATGTTTTTTTCCCTTTAAATTCATTACAACTTTCTTATTTTTTCCTACTTTCTTTTCTTTTTCTCCATCAATTTTTACAACTATATTTTTAGATTCATTCTTTTTTGAATATACATTATTTATAACTAATGTATGCTCTTGACCAGAATAAAATAGTACTCCAGATACAAATATAATTCCTAAAAAAAATATAATGAAACTTATGCTTTTCCTCATAATTCCATCTCCTTTTTTCTCTCTCCAATTCTTTTCCATTCATGCATAACTAAAACTAAAGCTATTATTCCATAAGAAATAAAAACTCTAAAATATTCTCCTATTTGAGCTGAACCCATCAACTCTTTTCCTGCTACAGGAGAAATTATAAACATCAAATGAAACAAAATCACACCACTTATTGCATTTGGAATACTCGCCTTTATTGCAGAAGCTCCTCCAATTAAAAGAGCTGCTATCGAAAACATCCCAATTTGTTCATGACTATTATAAGTATTCATTGTTCCTATATTTTGTAAATATATAACTTGACCTAATGCAGCTAAAATAGTAGAAATTATTATCGCTAAAACTCTTGTTCTATTAACATTAATTCCTGCTGCTTTAGATATCTCAATACTTTGTCCTACAGCCCTCATATCTTGTCCTAATTTGGTTTTTCTAAACCAAATTATAAAAATACACAACAAAGCTACCGATATAAATGTAGAAACAGGTATACTATGCCCAAATATTTTCATTTCTAGAATACTATCTAATCCTCTTCTAACTCCTCCTAAATCTATAGCATTTCTTATTCCACTTCCTCTCGATAAAATTAATTTTGGATTTGAAATTTTTACTATATTCCCCATCCCATATAAAACTAATAGTTGATAAATTCCATTCATAAACAAACTCAAAATCATAGATGTTATCATCTCTTTTCCTTTTGCTTTATTTAGAATATTTCCACTAAAATATCCTAACAATATTGCTATTGGTATTGAAACAATCATAGCTAACAAAACACCTTGGTACCCAACTATTCTCCACTCTGTTATAAAAATCAAACCTATTTGTCCTGCCATAGCTCCTAAAACTATTCCAAAATTCAATCCCATTCCAGCTATAATTGGAACTAGCAAAGATAGCACTAAAAATAAGTTTCTATTTAATCTCAATATCATCTCTTGAATTAAATAATTTGTTGTTAATTTTGAAATCGGCATTATCATTGCTAAAAATAACAATACAAATATTGGAACTATATTTTTATATATAAATTTTTTTAATTTATCCATTAGAGTTTCCTCCTTTTCTCGTTAAAGCATATAAAATCATACCATTTGAAATTATAACTCTAATCGTTTCAGACATATCTGTTTTTATAATTCCACCTATAACTACAGGAGTCATTGTTATAACTCCTTGAAAAAGAATTGTTCCAATAATTACATTTATAATTTTTGCCTTCTTAATTGAAGCTCCTCCTATTAAAATAGCAGCTATAGCTGGAAAAGCCATATAGAATGGCGCTAAATATAGCTGAATAAATCCAAAGCTTTGTTGATATACTATTATACCTATTCCTGCTAACATAGTTGAAATTATAACTGATTTAATTCTTGCTTTATCAATATCTACTCCTATTGATTTTGCAAATTTTTCATTTGCTCCAACAGCCTTCATTCCTAATCCATCTTTACTTTTAAAATATTCTTTCATTAAAAATGCTAAAAATAAAAAGAAAACAATTTCTCCTAGATAACTAAAATTTCCAAAATCTGAAAATCCTATTCCTAAAATCTTATTCCAATAAGCCTCTACACTTATTGTTGTTCTCAATCCTTCACCACCATAAGCCCAAATCATATCTTCTTTTTTAAATGGTAATATTAGCCACATAATACACATAAAGGCAACTGATGAGAATCCAACATAAGTAGCTATCATCATCTCTCCACCTTTTACTTTATTTAAAATTGCTCCATAACCATAACCAAATAAAATTGATATTGGCAATGAAATTAATATTGCTCCTACAAACCCTGTCATTCCTGTCATTCCTAATTCGATACTAATTACAGCTCCTAATAAACCAGCTTCTATTCCTAATGGCATTCCAAAATTTAATCCTGTTCCACCTTGAATCATTGTATCTTGAAATGCTGATTTTAAATCCACCCCTACAAAAGGAGCTAAAACATAAAGAGATATTAAAAATATTGTGATTATTATTCTAGGTAATCCAATTTTATTTATCTTTTTGAGCATCTTCTCCTCCTTTAACCCCTGTCATTAATTTTCCATACTTAATTAAATCGTCTTCTGGTAATAAAATTCCAGCTATTTCTCCTTCTGTAACTATTGCTATCCTATCACAAACACTTCTTAATTCCTCTAGTTCTGAAGATGTTAAAATAATTGTCATTCCACTTTTCCGATTATATTCTTTTAATGTTTCAAGAACAATTTTTTTTGCTCCTATATCTATTCCCCTAGTAGGTTCTGATATAAAAAGTACCTCAGGATTAATTGTAAAGGCTTTAGCTAAACATACTTTTTGCTGATTTCCTCCACTTAATTCTCCTACTTTTTGATTTCCTGACATACATTTAATTTCTAGTTTTTTTATATATTCCTCTGCATTTCTTTCTATTTCTTCTTTATCAATACTTTTCAACAATCCAAAATATTTGTTTTTTAAAAAATAATTTTTTATATAAATTGATGGATATGCTATATTCATACTAATATCTTCCTCTAAAATAAGACCTACCTCTTTTCTATCTTCAGAAACAAAATATAATCCTTTTTCTAAAGTCTCTTTTGAATTACTTAATCTTAGTTTTTCTCCTTTATATAAAACCTCTCCACTAGAAGGATATAATCCCATTATTCCATTTGCTATTCCTACTTTTCCTTGACCTGCCATTCCACCCAATCCTATAATTTCACCTTTTTTTATTTTTAAGTTTAGGTTTTTAATTTTTTCTCCAGGCATATTTACTTTTAAATTTTTTATATCTAAAACAACTTCTGAATTTTCTTTTTTTAAAACATCATATTCTTGACTCTCCAAATTTCTTCCTATCATTAATTTTGTTATTTCATCTACATCTGTTTCTGATGTTTGAAGTTCACTCATCATAATCCCATCTCTTAAAACAATAACTCTATCTGACACTTTCATAATTTCATCCAATCTATGTGTTATGAATATTATTGCAATGCCTTCACTTGACAATCTTTTCATTGTATTTAAAAGAATCTCTGCTTCTTTTTCTGTTAATACTGCTGTTGGTTCATCTAGAACCAAAAGTTTTGTATTTTCTCTTTCTATCTCTCTTGCAATTTCAATAAATTGCATATGAGCTACAGGCATATCTTCTATTTTTGTATCAACATTTAATTCAATTCCCAAGTGTGAAACTGCGACTTCGGCTCGCTCTCGATTTTTTTTAAAATCCAACTTACTTATTCTCTCTCCAAAAACTTCTTTTAAATATGATTTTTTTAATGTTTCTCTATTTAAAACTATATTTTCTGAAGCCTTAAATCCTGGAATTAAAGAAAATTCTTGATGAACCATTCCTATTCCCGCATTTAAAGCATCAAAAGAACTTTTGAAATTTATTTTCTGTCCATTTAGTATCATATCTCCATTATAACCTCCAGTTTCCGATATTATAGACATTCCAAATATAATTTTCATTAATGTTGATTTTCCAGCACCATTTTCTCCTACTAATCCTATAATTTCACCTTTTTTTATTGTAAAATTTATATCTTTTAAAACCACATTTTCTCCAAAACTTTTAGATACATTTGACATTCTTAAAAGTTCTTCACTCATATTCACCTCACCCCTTTAAAACTTTATTAAAGTTTTGACCACTAGATTTTAAGGCTAGTGGTCAATAGTTTTAATCTATTTTATTGAAAAATATTTTTCTGGAACTTCTAATTCAGTCATTTTTAAGTAACCTTTTCCTAGTACATACGTATCTTGATAAAGCAAATAGAAGTTTTCTTTTTCTACTCCTTTAACATCAATATAATTACTTCCATTCCATTCTGCTCCAGGAGTATTTTTTACTAGTGATTTTTTTAATCCATCAAAACTATCTATTTCAGTTTTTCCTGCTAAAACTTCTTTTGCCAAGTCAACCAAAGATAAAGTTACTGAGAAATTATAAGAATAAGCCCAAGTTCCCATTCTACCTGCAGCTCCTTTATCAACTACAGTTTTCTCTACTTTTGTTAAAATCTTAGGCCAATTTCCTTTTTCAGTTTCATCAAATTGAATTCCTAAAGCTCCTGGATAACCCATAGTAGGTGATGGTAAATCTGCTTCAACAAAATATCCACCTAAATCTGCAACTCTTTTTAATAATGGTTCTGTATGTGCATCATTAGTTGCAAAAAATGCTGTTTTAGCATCGTATTTTTGAAGCCAATTTGGAACTTGTTCCAATATATATTGTTGTGCTCCTGCTACACCTACATCACTAACTGGATCTGGAGCAGTCATTTCTATGAATTCTAATCCTAAATCTGCTGCTGCTACTTTCATCACATTTCTTCTTTTTGATAATAACTCATAACTCATATGTCTTGGAAAAGATATGTGCATAAATTTTTCTGCTCCCATCTCTTTCGCTGCTTTTACTATCAAGTAACCTCTTGCGATACTGTCTGGATTTACAACTAAATCAGAAACTTCCCCTATCATCTCTGGATCTTCATGAGGAGAGTTCGCTATTAATAAAATATCTTCTCTTTTTTCTTTTATTCTTCTAAATGCTTCTACCGTTCCTGGAATTGCTTCTGCAACTATAATCGCTTTCATTTTTGGATTGTCGGCTAGACTTACCATTTGAGATATCGTTGTTTCCATTTCTTGCATAAAATTATCTGGATATGTAATGTGTACAATTTCACCATTTTTATCTGCTGCACCATATAATTTTATTGCTTCCTCTGCTGCTCTCAATCCATCTTCAGATTGAGATACTGTTCCAGTTATTACTCCTATGTGATAACTATCTTGAGAAAATCCAACTAAAGAGAATAAAAAACTAATTAAAAAAACACATATTTTCTTCATATTCTTCCCCTCCTAAAACTATTTTTTTCAAACTATTTTGAACAATCATATTTTAAAAACTAAAATTTTGAAAATATATTTTTAATATACTAGTATTAACAGTGTATATAATTAGTATTTTTGTGCATCTTAACTTTTTAAATGTATTATATTTTTATTACTTTTGTCTTTTTTGATTGTTTTTAAAAATAAAAAAACTGCATCTCTGCAGTTTTTTAGAACACTTTATTTTGCTAAATCATATATTGCTTGAACATATATTTTTAACCAAATATCTAATTTTTCAATTTCTAGATATTCATTTTTTTGATGCATATTATCCTCTTGGTCTTTTAATAGAGCTCCAAATGCTACACCATTTTTCACAGCTCTAGCATATGTTCCTCCTCCAATAGATATTGGTTCTGCATCTATATCTCCAGTTATATCTTTGTATATATCCATTAATGTTTTTACTAAAAAACTATCTTTCGGAACATATAGAGGACTTTTTTCTGATCTAATAGATGTAGTTAATCCCATACTCTTTGCTTTTTTTTCTATCTCTTCTACCACTTGCTCTTTTTTAAAAGTTACTGGGTATCTAATATCAAGTCCAAACATTATTTTATTATTTTGACACTCTATCTTTCCAATAGTTAGCGTTAATTCTCCAGAAGGTTCATCTTCAAAATCAATTCCTAAACTTTTTCCAGAGTATTCCATTTTAATGTATTCATTAAAAAATTGAACTATATTCTTCAATTCTGAATTATTAATATTTAACATCGATAAAAATTGAAACAATGCCGAAATAGCGTTATATCCATTTGATGGTCTTGCTCCATGAGATGCTTTTCCTAAAGACAATAACTCTAATCCATTATCTTTTTGAGTAAATGATATTTTAAACTCTTTTCCTTCGTTAAATTTATCTAAATTTAATAAAATTTCATCTTTCATAGATTCTGAAAATATACCTGTTGCTGAATCTGGAACAGAATTAAATGCCACACCACCATTTATTGAGAAATCTAAATTTTCTGAAAATTCTTTAGTTATCATAAGATGCAGTATTCCTTTTTCTGCATATGTTACAGGGAATGTTGAATCTGGTGTAAATGCCATTGCTGGTTGGGGCATATTTAGCTTTCCGAAGTAATGATCCATACATCCCCATCCTGTTTCTTCATTTGCACCAACTATAACTCTAACTTTTTTATTTAATTTTAAACCCGAGTCTTTTATTGCTTTTAATGCATATAAAGCTGCTATTGTAGGTCCCTTGTCATCTAAAACACCTCTTCCATACATTTTCCCATCAACAATTCTAGCCTCATAAGGAGGGTAATCCCACCCTTTCCCCTCTGGTACAACATCGACATGTCCTAAAATACCAATCATATCTTCATCTGATCCTATTCCAAAGTCTATATGACCTGCATAATTATCAAAATTTGTTACTTCAAATCCTAATCTTTTTCCTAAATCTAATATATGATTTAATGCTTTTGCTGGTCCTTCTCCAAACGGCATACCTTCTAAAGGCTCTTCTTGAACACTTTTAATTTTAACTGAATCTTGAATAGATTTTATAACCTCATTTTTATAGTCTAGTACTAAATTTTGTAAGTTCAATTTTTTCACTCTCCATTATTTTATTTCTACTAAGGTTTCTCTGTATTTTGTATAAAAATATCTTACATATTCATATTCAAAAGGACTTCCTGTTCCATAATATCTGAAATTTTTATTATTTCTTCTTGTATCTATAGAACTTAAAGTTGTTATTCCAGGGTGGGTAACATCTAAACCTATTGGAGTTTCATAAGGATTCACTTCTGAAACTGCAATTATTCCTACAGCTTTTCCTGTTGTATCTCTCAAATTCGATGGACCAAATCCTGGTAACACAAGATATGGGCCATTTCCAATTCCATATTTTGCTAGTGTTAAACCAAAATCTTCATAATTTTTAGGTAATTCTAACGATGTTGCAACATCAAACATACCTAAAATTCCAAAAGTTGAATTTATTCCAAATCTTGCTAATGTTATTGTTGCTTTTCTACCTTCAAATTGTAAAAGTGAATTTAAAAATGTATTTATTTCACTTAAGTTTGAGAAGAAATTTGATACACTTTTTTGAACTAAATTAGGTGTTATATACTCGTATGTATTTACTACAGGCATTAATATATATTTATCTAAATAATAGTTAAAATAATATACACGTCTGTTTAGAGGTTCTAATGGATCATAAACTTCTATAAACTTTGTTCCATTAACTTCTTCAATACTATTGATTATATTTAATGGTTCATGTATGACTTCTTTATCATTATAAAGAGCCAAATAACTTTTTTTATTAGGTTCTATTTTTTCGTTTAAATGATTTTGATGATTATTTCTCGTTGCTGAATTTGAAGTTGATTTTACAGATGTACAACTTATAAAAGAGAAAAAACTTAAACATATTAATATGTTTTTAAAGTTCATCATTAAACACCCCCGTTTCCAAAAATTGTAACATTTTATTTACATTTGTTTTGTAGAACATATTTCCACAATGTCCTCCATAAGGATATATTAATGATTTTTGTTTAAAAACATCTTTTATAAATTTTTTATCTTTTTCTGATAAAATAAAATCGTCTTCATTTGTAACAACAGCTATTTTATTCTCATTTTCCAAATAGCTTTTAATTATTCTTAACTCTCCATATTTTATTATATCATTGAATTTCAAATCTCCACCTAGTATCTTTAAGTAATAAGGATATGCTAATTTATTGAGATAATCACTAAAATTTGCAAAATTTATATCTTTAAAATATGGATACATACTTTGGAATTTTGTGGGAGATTCTTTTGAATATATTTTTGTTCCGTTAAGCTGGTCTACAACATAATTTAAATCAATTGCTGTCAAATTAAAAGCTAACCCTATCAAACGTTGCATCTCTTTATTTGAAAGTTGTTGTTTTTCAAAAATAGAATAAATTCCCTCTTCTGTTATTTCTAAATCACTAGGAGACATATTCTTCTTAACTGCTTCCATTACTTCATCTATAATTGTAACTATTTCACCTTTATTTGTTATGTTTTTAGTTAACATTTCATCTAAAGTCGTAGCTGAATAATATAAGTTTATTGCTGGATTTACCATAAAAACTCTTTTAAAATTAAAATCTTTTCCTACAGAGTCTAAATATGACAAAACTGCTGAATGTGTTGCTCCCATACTATATCCCATTAAATAGATATCACTTATTTTTAATTTTTCTTCTGCTTTTACTTTGTCTAACATATCTCCCATAACATTATATAGGTCTAGCCCATCTTGAATTAAAACTCCTGGAACTCTACTATTTGATGCATTTAAAATAAAATTTGAATTAAAAACTGATGTGACTGTTAAAACGTGGTAGCCTGCATTATAAAATATCTTCTGGAAATTTTTTGTTCTTGTTGAATTATAGGCTGCTCCTGTCCCAGATAACACATAAATTAATGGAGCTTCACCTTTTTGCTTACTTAAAGAAAATTTAAATCCCTTATCATACCACATATTTTTAGGTATATTTTCACTCTTAATCATTGAAACTTGAAACTCTTTTATTGGAACTTCTTCTAGAATTCCATCAATCATTATTTTTGAACTTCCTACTATTGTTGCAACATACGGATTTTTTATTGGAAATTTATATTCTGCAAACACATTTACTGTTAAAAGTAACATATATAAAAGCTTTACATATTTTTTCACTTTAAAAACCTCCTTCGTTACTCTAAACAAGTAAAAACAATTTTTTTCAATTCTTCTAAAACACCATTCTCATTATTACTTTTAGCTAAAAAATTTGATATTTTTTTTATTTCATCATGAGCATTCTCCATTGCAAAGCTATATTTACCTTTTTTAAGCATTTCATAATCATTTAAATAGTCTCCAAAAATCATAGTTTCTTCATAAGTAATTTTCAAGTCTTTTTGAAGGGCTTCTAAAGCTATACCTTTATTTGATTCTAAATGACTTACATCCAGCCATATATCTCCTGAAACAACTATTTGACAATCTGTTTCATCTTTTAAATATGGATATACATTTTTTTCTGTTCCTGTTAAATCACAATAAGCAATTTTAATAATTTCATCATTTTTTATATCTAAAAGATTATTTACAAATTCTTTTTCTTCATAATATTTTTCTACTTCTTTTCTAAATTCTAAATTATCCGATTCTATGTACGCTGATTTTTTACCACATAATACAATATTTGTTGAAGGTATCCTTCTTCCTAGTTCAACATATTTTTCTATAGTTTTTTCTGAAAGAATTCTCGAATAAATCTCTTCTTCGTTTTTTACTACATAGCTTCCATTTTCTGCTATAAATATTATTTTTTCTTTTATTCTTTCAAAATTCTTTTTTAAATTTTGATATTGTCTTCCACTAGCCACAACAAATTTTATCTCTCTTCTCTCCATTTCAGAATAAATATCCCAAAATTCTTCTGAAAACTCTTTTTTATCATTTAAAAATGTTCCATCCATATCTGTAACAACCAATTTAATCAATTTAATTCTCCCCCTGTATACTTTTATTTGTTTTCTAATTTATTTCTAACATCATAAAGAATTATACCAGTTGCCATTGCTACATTTAAAGATTCTGCACTTCCATATATTGGAATTATAACTTTTTCATCACTCTTTTCTATAATTTCTTTTGATACTCCATCTCCTTCATTTCCAAAAATAAAAGCATTTTTTTCATTTAATTTCATTTTTGTATATGGTATTGAATCCTTTTCTAAAGCAGTTACTATTATTTTATATTCCTTTTCTTTTAAAAATTGAATCACTTCATTTTCTTCTATATAGTAGATATTTACCCCTAAAATTGATCCCATACTGCTTCTAACTGTTTTATCATTATAACAATCCACACTACCCTTAGTTAATATTATATCTTTAAAACCAGCAGCATCAGCAACTCTAATTATCGTTCCTAAATTCCCTGGATCAGCAACTCTATTTAAAACTACTATATTTTTATCAATATCTTTTAATTCTTTTATTTTAGAAGCATAACAAATAATCACACCTTGTGAGTTTTCTTGTGAACTTAGCTCTTTAAATAATTTTTCAGCTAAAATAATTTTTTTACAATCATATTTTTTAGAAGTATCTATAATATCTTCAGATATCCCTTCTTTAAATATAATTATCTTTGGATTTTCTTCAAACTCTAAAAACTTTCTTCCTTCAGCTAAAAATTGTTGCTCTAAATCTCTATATTTTTTTGTTTTTAATTTTTTTATAGCTTTATATAATTCGTTATCTTTACTTGTTATTATATCCATTTTTATCACTCCTAAAATTACACGTCTTTTATTTAAGATTATACATTAATTTCATTTTATTTTCTACCTAAATAATCTCCCTTCTATAATTAATCTTGACTATAGTTGAAAAATATAATACAATTTTCAAGTTATATATTTTATATTTTTAAGGAGGTTTAAATGAAAAAAATACTAACTTTACTATCTTTCATTTTTCTATTATTTTCTTGTGGTAAAGAAAAACAAAAAAATGAAAACATTCTTTATCTTTATGGATGGGCTGATTATATTCCCGCTAAAATTTATGAAGATTTCCAAAAAGAAACTGGTATTAAAGTAATTGAAGATATTTATTCTTCAAATGAAGAGATGTTTGCAAAAATAAAAGCAGGAGGAACTGGTTATGATATCCTAACTCCTTCAACAGATTATGCTGAAATTTTAATGAATGATGGAATGATTGAAAAATTAGATAAAACAAAATTACCATCATTAAAAAATATAGATCCTATGGTATTTGAAAAACTACAATATTTTGATGCTAATAATGATTATGCATTTCCATTTGCGATGGGAGCTACTACTATTGCTGTAAATACTAAATATGTTAAAGATTTTCCAAAGGATTTTTCAATTTATAATAATCCAACATACAAAGGTAAAATGACTTTACTTGATGATATGAGAGAAGTTATGACTTCTGCTTTAGGTACGTTAGGACATCCTCAAACAACAGAAGATGAATCTGCTATAGCTGAGGCTTCTAAATTAGTTAAAGAGTGGAAAAAAAATATTGCTAAATTTGATTCTGAATCTTTCGGAAAAGGTTTTGCCAATGAAGAGTTCTGGGTTGTTCATTGCTATCCTGACAATGTTTTAAATGAATTAACAGAAGAACAATTAAAAACTACTGAGTTTATTATTCCTGAAAAAGGTGGAACATCTTATATTGATTCATTTGTTATTCCTAAAACAGCACCAAATAAAGAAGGAGCATATAAATTCTTAGATTTTATACAAAGACCTGAAAATTATAAGCTTATTGCTGAACATTTAAAAATACCTTCTATTAATGTTCCTGCTAGAGAATTAATCTCTGAAAAACCTCTTTATTCTATTGAAGACTTATCTCATACTGAAATTTTAAGAGATATTAAAAATACCTTAGATATCCAAAGTAAATACTGGCAAGAAGTTCTTATTGATTAATTTTAAAAGTCCAACTTTATTTTAGTTGGACTTTTTTTATTTCTTGTAAGGCTCTTATTTATAGTGTATAATTTTAAAAAAGACTAATTTTAGGAGGCACCTATGAACTTTAACATAGAAAGAAGCGATTTAATCGAAATTTTTTCTGAATTCATTAATATTTTAAAAGATAATCCAATTAAACCTATTATTTCTGGTTTAAAAATAGAATCTAAAACTGGTACTATAACTTTTACTGGTACAAATCTAGATGTTAACTATATAAAAACTATAAATTGTGAAACTATTGAAGATGGAATTGTTATTTTTAAACCAAATTTAGCACTTGAATATATAAAGCTTTTAGACGATAAAATTATTAATCTTTCATCTAAAAATGATATTTTATCTATTCACCTTGCTGAGTTTACATTACTTTTCAATGATAACTTTCCAGAAAATTTAAAACTTCCTCTGATTGATGAAATTGCAAAAATATCTTCAGATGAACTTTATAAAAGTTTTGAAAAAACAAAATTTTCTGTTGCTCCTTCAACAGAAAATTTAGCCATTAATTGTATTAGAACTATTTTTAAAAAAGATCGTATATCTTTTGTTTCCACTGATTCATATAGATTAACTTATCTGAAAACAAATAATTCAGCTATTTTAGAAAAAGATTTCTCTATTCCTCTTGAATCTATCAATATTCTATGTAAATTGATTAAAGATTTAAATAAGGAAATACTTATTGGAGCTAGTGGAGAAAATCTTATTTTCTTATGGGAGAATACGTATTTTTTAACTAAAATTACTAATTTACCTTTCCCTAATTTTGATGCTATACTTTGTGGAAATAATTTTAGTAAAGAAATGGAATTTAATTACAATGATTTTAAAAGCTCATTAAAAAAAGTTTTAACTGTTGCTAGAACTAGTAATGAAGCAAAAAATGGCGCTATATTAGAATTTAAAAGTAACAAGCTATCAATTTCAGCTTCTTCTGGAAAAGCTAAGATAAATCAAAAAGTTGATATGATTAAAATAGGTGAAGATTTTAAATGCTCTCTTAATGTAAAGTTTTTATTTGAATTTATTGAGAATCTAAATAAAAATGTTTTTATTAAAGGAAATTCATCTTCAGCTATGTTTGAAATCACTGAAAAAGATAACAGCTCTTACAAATACATTTTAATGCCTTTGGCTTTAAGAGACTAAAAAATTAAAGTTAGGTGGACCTATGATAAAAATTTATAAAAGCCATAATGATATTTTAGAAAAAAAGCACTTTTCAATTTCTGAAACTTTAGAACTTGAAAAACTGAAAGAAAAAAATACTTGGATTCATCTTTCAAATCCTACAGAAGAAGAAATTAAAGTTGTTACAAATAGTTTTGATATTCCTGAGGAACACATAAGAGCAGCTCTTGATGAAGAAGAAAAAGCTCGTTTGGAAATAGATGATGATATTATTTTAGTTATTATTGATGTTCCTATTCACGATGAAAATAATCGTTGCTCTTTTACAACAGTACCTTTGGGTATAATCTTATTAAATGACCATATTATAACTGTTTCTACAGTTAAATTAGCTTTAATTGAAGAGTTTGTTCAAGGTAGAATAAAAAGTTTCTTTACATTTAAAAAAACTAGATTTATATTACAAATGCTTTTTAGAAACTCAACTTATTTCTTGCTTTATCTTAAGCAGATTGGAAGAATTAGTGATAATATCGAAAGGCAATTAAAAAATAATCTTAAAAATCAAGAACTTATGCTTTTATTAGAGCTTGAAAAAAGTTTAGTTTACTTTACTACTTCTTTAAAATCTAATGAAGCTGTACTTGAAAGAATGATGAGAACTGAAATTGTTAAAAGATATCCTGATGATTTAGAACTTTTAGAAGATGTTATTATTGAAACAAAGCAAGCTATTGAAATGGCTAATATTTATTCTAGTATTTTAAGTAGTACTAGAGATGCTTTTTCTACAGTTATGTCAAACAACTTAAATATTGTTATGAAAAAACTTACATCAATTACAATTGTATTTGCTATTCCAACTGTTGTTTCTGGATTATGGGGTATGAACGTTGGTGGAGTTCCTTTTGCTAATGATACTTATGGATTTTTGTGGGTAGTTCTTGTTGCTATTGCATGTGGTATTTTAATCACTTGGATTTTATTTAAAAAAGAATTGTTTTAGAAAAAGCCCTATCAATTAGGGCTTTTTCATTAAAAAAAACCGAGATTTCTCTCAGCTTTAATGTATAAATATTAGTTCATTTTGTCTACTAAAGACTTTCCTGCTTTAAACTTTACAGTTTTCTTAGCTTCTATTTTAATTTCTTCTCCAGTTTTAGGATTTCTTCCTGTTCTTTCTGGTCTTTCAACTACTTCAAATTTTCCCCATCCAATAAAGTTAATTTCTTCTCCAGCTTGTAAAGTTTCCTCTATTGTAACTAAAAC
This sequence comes from Cetobacterium sp., assembly GCA_051652625.1. Taxonomy (GTDB): domain Bacteria; phylum Fusobacteriota; class Fusobacteriia; order Fusobacteriales; family Fusobacteriaceae; genus Cetobacterium_A. The sequence goes on along the minus strand of JBOFUO010000067.1, from coordinate 833 downwards.
TGAATCTAATTTTCTTTCTGCTTCAGCTTTTGAAGAGAATACACCTTTTTCAAATAATATTTTCGCGAACTCTTTTTTTGTCATTATATTTCCTCCTAAAATGCTTCTATTATTATAATAAGTACAGTCATTTATATCATATAAACCAATTAATTTCAAATGTTTTTTAGGTTTTTTTGGATTTTTTTGACATTTTAGTATATAATCAAATTATACTTAAGTAAAGGAGGTTCTTTAAGATGATTTTAAAATTATTGTTTTTTATTTTTACCCTTGTTTTATCTTCGTGCACATCGCTGAAATATAGTGTTAATACGTCTAAATATAAATCAAAATCTTATAATGAAAGAGTTAGATTTGTAATTTTACACTACACTGCATTAAATGATGAACGTTCTATAATAGCTTTAACAAAAAACAATGTCAGCTCACACTATTTAGTTACACAAAAAACAGAAGATTCTGTTTATTCTTTAGTTCCTGATACAAAAAGAGCCTGGCATGCTGGTGTTAGTTATTTTGATGGGTATAAAAATCTAAATGACAACTCTATAGGAATTGAAATCTCAAATTTAGGATACTCAAGTGCTAATAAACAAAACACATCTAATTTGAAAGAGGGTATCGTTGATACTAGTATGTTTTATATGTATAATGATGCTCAAATCTTTAAAATCGGAATGCTTCTTAAAGAACTTACAACAAAATATAAAATTAATCCAAAATATATTTTAGGACACTCTGATATTTCTCCTACTCGAAAATTTGATCCTGGTCCTAAATTTCCATGGAAATATCTTTATGACAAATATGGTGTAGGTGCTTGGTATAAT
>JBOFUO010000066.1:0-14468 GCA_051652625.1 Cetobacterium sp. | reverse complement strand
TTCCTAAAGGTCCAATTAGAGTTATACTAATTAGCCCAGTTATAAGTATTGTTAAAAATGGTGTTAAAATAATGTCTAACATATTTGGAACAATTTTTCTTAGGTTTTTTTCAATTAAACTCATAATCCAAACAGCTATCAATATTGGTAAAACTGTTCCTTGGTAACCTATTTTAGCGAAATCTACACCAAATAGTGTAAAGTAACTAGATACTCCATTACCAACTGTCCATGCATTTTGTAATGCTGGATGAATTAATATTCCTCCAAGTGCTGCAGCTAGGTATGGATTAGCTCCAAACTCTTTTGCTGCTGAGAAAGCTAAAATTATTGGTAAAAATACAAAAGCTGTATTTGAGAACATATCTAGAAGTTCAAACATTGATGAATCTCCAGTAAACCAACCAAAAGTTTTACCCATTCCTAAAACTCCCATAAGCAATCCACTTGCTACAATTGCTGGAATAATTGGAACAAAAATATTTGATAAAGTTCTTGCAAATCTTTGGAAAACATTCAGATTTTTAACTTGGTCTTTTTTGATATCTTCTAAAGATGATTCTTCAATATGTGCTGCTCCTAACATAGAGCTACAAACTTTATTTACAGCTCCTTGACCTAAAATAATTTGTAATTGACCATTTGAGAAAAAAGCTCCTTTTATATCGCTATTCTTTTTTAAATTTTCTAAATTAACACCTGATTCGTCTTTTACGACAACTCTTAATCTTGTTGCACAGTGACCTATAGTTGATATATTTTTATCAGTTCCGATATTTTCAAGAATGAAATCTGCAATTTGTTTATAATCCATTTTGACCCCTCCAAAATATATTGATAATACTATTTTAACAAATGTGGAACCGTTCCCACATAATATTTAATTTAATCTATTTTATCAAAAAAGTCAAGTTTTTATTTATCAAAAAAGTTATTTTATACTACTTATTAATCTTAAAGTACATTTTAAGAACACATAAAAAAATAAAGTTGATTTCAATACGAAAAAACACTATAATATTCTTACTTAAGAAAGATAGGTGATTCAGATTAAAACTAAATTAACAATAAAAGAGATAGCAGAACTTTCTGGTGTAGGAAAAAGTACTGTCTCTAGATTTTTAAATAACGGATATGTCAGTAAAAATGTAAGAGAAAAAATTGAAGGAATTATTTTAAAAAACAACTACGAACCTAATGTTTTTGCTCGAGGTATCAAAGCTAAAAACAACCGTTTTATAGGAATTATAGTTCCTTGTTTGGATTCAAGAATAACTTCTACTATTCTTATGCAACTTGATAATCGGTTAAAAAGTTTAGGATATATTCCTCTAATAATCAATACAAACCACGATATTTTTTCAGAACTTTCAAATTTAGAGAATCTTTCTAGATTAAATGTTGAAGGCATTGTTTTAATGGCAACTGAGGTTACAAATGAACACAAGGAATTTGTAAAAAAAAGTAAAATACCAATACTTTTTGTTGGGCAAATTTGTGATGAAACATACTCAATTGTTAATGATGAAAAGAATGCTGGAAAAACGATTGGAAAATATGTAGTTAATGCTGGACATAGAGATATACTCTATATAGGTGTTGATGAAAAAGATGCTCTTGTTGGCAGTATTCGAAAAAAAGCTGTTTTAAATGAACTCATAAAAGTAGATTCTAAAATTGATGTTATTACGAGTGATTTTAGTTTTGATAAAAGTGAAAGTTTAGTTTATGACTACTTTCAAAATAAAAGACCTAGCTGTATTATATGTGCTACAGACAATATAGCTTTTGGAGCAATTGCAGCCCTAAATCGATTAAATATCGAAGTTCCAAAATCAGTTTCTATTGCTGGGTTTGGAGGCTATAAAGTTTCTAATTTAATTGTTCCAAGCTTAACTACAATAAGATTTTCAAACAAATTAACAGGAACGTTGGCTGCTGAAAGTATTATTAAATTAATTTTAAAAGAAAAAGTCCCTAAACTACAAACTATTGATTTTGAATTTTTAATAAGAAAAAGTATTTCAAATATTAGGAATTAGTTGTATAATGAATTTGAATTTAAAATAAATTTAGGGGGATTTTAAATGAAAAGTGAAAAAGATAAAATGATTGCTGGTGAGATGTATAATCCAAATGATTCTGAACTTTTAAAAGATAGAGAAACTGCTAAAAGATTCTGTAAAAACTATAACTCAACTGATGATACAGACTACGAACACAGAAAGAATCTTATAAAAAAAATTTTAGGTAAAACTGGTAAAAACTTACATATTGAATCAAGTTTTAAATTTGATTATGGTTATAATATTGAGATTGGGGAAAATTTTTATTCAAACTATGATTGCTTGTTGTTAGATATATGTCCTATTATAATTGGAGATAATGCTATGCTTGCTCCAGGGGTACATATTTATTCAGCAACACACCCTACTACTCCAGACGAAAGAAATTCTGGAAAAGAATATGGAAAACCTGTCAAAATTGGAAATAATGTTTGGATTGGTGGTAGAGCCGTTATAACTCCTGGTGTTACTTTAGGAGATAATGTAGTTGTAGCTGCGGGGTCTGTTGTAACTAAAAGTTTTCCAGATAATGTTATAATTGGTGGAAATCCCGCTCGAATTATAAAAAGTATTGAGATTAAATAAGTAATTTTTTAATAATAAACGTATAAAAGGAAGGTGAATTTGTTATAGTAGATTGACTATTATAACTGTTATGAATATGGTAAATAAAGAGATAAGTATAAAACAAGTTAAAATGGATGCTGAAGAAGCTTATAGAGTTGGAGATTTTTTCTGTTCAGAAGCTATTGTTTATTCTATTAGGAAAAATATTGACCCAGATATGCCTGAAGCTTTAATTGCAGCTTCTTCTGGTTTTCCAGTTGGTGTTGGAAAAGCAAAATGTATTTGTGGAGCTGTTAGCGGTGGAGTAATGGCTATTAGTTATTTCTTTGGTAGAACTAAAGGTGGAGATAAAAAAGTTCATAAAAACCTAGATTTAGCTTATGAATTACAAGAAGAATTTAGAAAAAATCACAAAGTTTTATGTTGTAAAATTTTAACTCATGGAATGACTATGGGAGCAAAAGACCACAAAGACCAATGTGTTGCTTTTACTGGTGAAATTGCAGAGGTAGCTGCAAAAATTATTGCAAGAGAACTTAATTTAACAGTAAATGATTCTGATATAGAAATAAAACCAAAAAATGGTGTCACTCGTTTAAAAGAAACTATTCAAAAAATCATCCAAAAATAAAGAAAATCCCTTCTAAAATAGAGGGGATTTTTTACTTTTGTAAAAGAATATTGAAGATACTATTAACATCAATAATTCATTTATTGGAGCTGATAACCAGATTCCTTTTGAGTTAAAGATGCTTGGTAGTAATAAGAGTAAGATATTTATGAAAATAATACCTCTTAAAACACTTAAAATACTAGATATAAAAGCATTTTCTATTGCTGTAAAATAAGAGCTTATAATGATATTTATACCCATAAGAATATATGTAAAACTATAATATACAACTGCTTCTTTAGTTAAAATGAAGAGTTTAGGATTATCTTTTATAAAGATAGATACTAATTCATTTGAGAATAGATTTACTATGCTGAAAAAGAAAATTCCAAGTATAAAAACTGTCATTGTTCCTATTTTTAGTATTTTTAGCACTCTTTCTTTAAATTCTGCACCATGATTAAAACTAATTATAGGCTGTAGACCTTGAGAAAATCCTATCATAGTCATAGTTACTAAAGTAGATATATAGCTTATAACACTAAATGCAGCTATACCTTCATTTCCTATAGTTGCCATTATATTTATATTAAAAGCCATTATTACAACTCCTGTTGCTATTTCAGTTAAAAATTCAGAAGAACCATTATATAAAATAGTAGTAACTTTTTTTAAATTGAATTTAATAAAACTATATTTTAATTTTTTAGCGCGAAATATCATATAATAAGCTAACATTAAAGCCGTTGTCATCTGAGCAGTTCCTGTTGCTATCGCTGCTCCTTTAATTCCCATCTGCATCTCTACAATCAATAGATAGTCCAAACCTATATTCATAATTGCTCCACCTATTATACAAATCAAAGAATAATTAGGGCTACCTTCTATTCTTACAAAACTTTCAAATCCATAGGATAACATATAAAAAAGTGTAAAAAATGATAGGTAAAAAAGATACGTTGTAGCTTCTGACACAATAACTGTATTTGCACCTAGAAGAGTTACAACTTGTTTTGGAAAAAATATTCCAATAGAACTTAATGCAACACTAAAAGCCATAAAAAGTTGAATTGATGTACTATAAGATTGTGATGCTTTTTTATCCTTTTTAGCTCCTAGCTGTATCGCAATCATAGTTGAGCTTCCAACTGCAATCATTATTCCTATTGCAAATGAAAAGTTTACATACGGCATAACAATATTTACTGCTGCTAAGCTTTTAGAACCTAAAAATTTTCCTATAAAAATTCCGTCAACTATTGTATAGAGTGAAAAAATCCACATTGTTACTATTGATGGTGCTCCATATTTAAATATAAGTTTAAAAAGATTATCTTTTAATAATTTTTCTTGAATAAAAATCACCTCATTATTTTAGTAGTATATTATACCATTTAGAATAGAAAACCTCAACAAATTAGAGAATAAATGATATAATATGTTGGGTGATGAAAATGGGAAAAATGACAAAAGCTATAAGTCAAGATGAAATTGATACTATTTTAGCTTCAAATCGAATAAAACAAGATGTTCGTAATGCTCTGTTAATAGAATTAAATACAGGCTTAAGAATTCAAGATATAGCTCGGTTAAAATACAGTGATATACAGTTTGGTAAACTAGAAATAATTGAGAAAAAAACAAAAAAGCCACAAATAACAAGGATAAATATAGAATTGGTTGAATATCTTTTTAAGAATCGTACTAGAAAAGATGATTATATTTTTGGTGCTACTGAAAAAGAGGTTCGTGCTTTTGTTAGAAAAGTTCAAGACCAAATTTTAAAAACTTGTGATTATGAAAATATAGATAGTACTTTTATTAGCACTCATAGTTTTAGAAAATCTTTTGCAACCTTAGCATACAACGAAACAAAAGATATTATATTTGTTCAGCAACTCTTAAATCACTCAAGTGTTTCTGTTACTCAAAAATACATTAGGGTAAACAAGGAAAAAGCTGATGATTACAGAGGAAAACAGCGATTAGGATTTTAATTTTTAAAAGTGTAACGTATGTTACTGATTATTTTGAAAAAGTGTTATATTATATAGGAAAGGATGGTGATAGCCGTGAGTAACTATGGTGGTAATCTACAAAAGATTAAAGATGGTAAAAGAACTTTTGGAATCACACCACATATTCCTGGTGGATTCGTAACACCTGATAACTTAATAAAAATAGCTGAAGTAGCAAAAAAATATAAAGGTGTTTTGAAAATTACATCTGGTCAAAGAATTTTAATAACAAATTTAAAATCAGAAGATTTAGGTAGTGTTTGGGATGACCTCGGAATGGAACCTGCTGTTAGAACTCAAAACTCTATAAAAAATGTTGAAATATGTCCAGCTAACTATTGTAAAAGATCAAAATATCCAACAATTGGAATAGGAATGAAGATTAGTAATAATTTTCATGGTATGGAACTTCCATGTAGAACTAAAATAGCAGTTGTAGGCTGCAGAAATGCTTGTACAGGAGCATATTCTAAAGATATTGGAGTTATTGTAGATACTGATGCTAAATTCTTTATAACTGTTGGAGGTAGTTCTGGATTTAATCCTCGTAGCTCTGATATATTAATCAAAGGTTTATCAGAAGATGAAGCATACAATACAGTAAAAACAACTCTAGATTATTACAACGAAAATGCTACTATGGGTGAAAAATTAGGACATTTCATAGATAGAATAGGTTTTGAAGTTTTTAAAAATGAAATTTTAAAGAAATTAAATATAAAAGGAGATAACGATGATAACTAAAGATACTATAATAGCTGAAATAATTGATATAAATCCTAAAGGTGCTGGAATACTTATGGGATATGGAATGGGTTGTATTGGATGTCCTTCTGCTCAAATGGAAACACTAGAGCAAGCTTGTGAGATTCACGGATTAAACTTAGAAGAAGTTTTAAACAAATTAAACGAAAAGTAAAAAGGAGAAATATGAGCTTATATTTAGGAAAAATACACTATTGGCTTTTTAATAAAATATTATGGTTACAAAATTTAGAGGAAAATGTAGTTCAATCTGCTCAAAGTCATGGATTAGACATTGAAACTGCTAAAGCTAAAATTACAGAAAAGTATGGTGAAGAGCTAAAAAATAAAAATTTAGATGAAATTATAGATTTAAACAACATACACGGATGGTTACAAAATACAATTCATACATCAGAAGGAAGATTAGCTGCATGGGTAGGGTTTATCTTAGAAAAGGATAGCGATGCTATGAATAATTTAAAGGTGGTTTTTGAGAAAAGTGGAGTTATTGCTGCTAACGAAGCAAAATCAACAGCTCAATATTCGACAGCTGGAGATATATATAACTGCTTAACTAACTATATTTTAGATGGAATGCCTTGTGATAGAGTAAATGTTGTTACTGTATCTGAAGAAAATCTAGTTTCTTGGGAAAGAAGACTTTGTGTGCACAAAGAGGTTTGGGAAAAAGAAAATGTAGATGTTAATGTTTTCTATGATTTAAGAAAATCTTGGATAGAAACTTTTGTTAAAACTTTAAATTCTAGCTTTGAATACTCTGAAGTTTCAGAAACGAGCTATAATATTAAAAAAGGATAGTCCAACGGACTGTCCTTTTTCATTTTATAGTTCAGATTTTTTTATTATGTAGTCTCCAGGTCCTTCTGTCTCTGCTTTTTGAAGTAGCATTTGCATCTGCTTTTTAAAGTGATTCACAGAATCTGTTGCTCCTGCTATTTCATCCATTTTTTGAAGATTTTTTCCAGCTTTAAAATAATTTTCTGGAATTAACTTTGAATAAAGTGCTGGATTTACATTTTGTTTTTTAGCCATATTTTTATTGTAACTTTCATCTTCAGAAGCTTTACTACCATCATTTTTTATTCTATCATGATAAACACTTATAACTTCACCATTTTTAACAATCATCTCTGTATAAGGATACCAAAACCAAATAGTTTTATCAGTTCTAGAGGTATATTTTCCATCTTTTAATCCAGCATTTGCTATTGATGAAATCATTAACATTAATATAAATATTTTTTTCATAATATCCTCCTAAAAACCTTTACTAAATGTTTTTATTTTCTCTAAAAAACCTGGGAATTTTTCGACTGCTTTTACAGGATTTTTATCAGTATTCTCAAAAATTATTTTTTTAAAATCTTTTATTCCCATAAATCTGAAAATAAGACGAATATACTTATCATCCCAAGCAATTAGTGATAATGGAAAAGGATAAGCTCCACCTCTACTTCCTATATATATTGCTTTTTTGTTTTTCAATAGCCCACTTGGAATTCCATTTGAATTAAATTTAAAAGTTATTCCTTTTACTACTATATGGTCTATATAAGATTTTAAAATTGAAGGAACTGTTAGATTCCACATAGGAGCACACACTATATATTTATCAAAACTAGAAAAATAATTTGCTGTATCACTCATTTCATTAGTATTACCTTTTATTGCACTACTCAAAGTTTCATAACTTAAATGCTCTTGTCCTTTTTCATACAAGTCCATCATTACTACTTCATGATTTGGATTTGTTTCTTTGTAATTTTTTACAAACTCCATACCTGCTCTTTTACTGTATGATTCTTCTATAGGTTTAGGATTAGCTAAAATACATAATACTTTCATAAATTTCTCCTTTGAAAAATTATTTATAAAATATTTTTCAAAGTAACCTATAATATTCCTTTATTTCTTAGCAATAATTAACCTAAGTACATCCTTCATCATTAAATTTTTACTAACTACCTCAGAAAATCCTGCTGCTCTAATACTCTTTTCTGTTTCACGTAAAAGAGATGTTCCTAAAACACGAGTAGTCAAGATATTCAAAATTTTCAAAGCAACATTAATTAGCTTATATTCACTTTTCATATGCTCTATAAAAACAGCTTTTCCACCTTTTTTTAAAACTCTATATACTTCAGAAATTCCTTTTTCAGGATTTGGGACAGTACAAAACACACAAGTTGAAAATACCGAATCAAAACTTTCATCTTCAAAACTCATATTTTCAATATCCATTTCTAATAATTTTAAATCATTTAATTCTAACTTCTTAGCTTTTTCTCTTGCTAACTCTAGCATTCCCACCGAAAAATCTATTCCAGTTATATCTGCATCTTTTTTATAATAACTTAAAACAGCTCCACTGCCAACTCCAACCTCTAAAATTTTTCCCTCTAATAATTGAACTGCTTCTTTTTTAAAATTATTCATCGGCATTTTACTCTCAATTTTATCAAAAATTTTTGCAACTCTAGTATATTTATCTTTTGTTTGCACAAAATCCTCCTAATTTTTTTCTCGAACACTCTTTGTGAAACTTTCTTTTACTTTTTTCAATTCATCTGGATTTTGTATTAATTCTAATCCTAGCAATGCAAGAGCTTTTCCACCCAATATTACAGCATTATCTCCCTCAATTGAACCTGCTGCCTTTTCAAATTCGTGAGTATGACCACATACGTTAGAATCACAAATTTTAATATTTGGATGAATAGTTGGTACAATATGACTTACATTTCCAACATCCGTTGAACCTATACTCTTTTTTAAAACTGTTGAAACTTCAACTCCTAATTTAGCCATAGTTTTAACATATAGTTCATCAAAATAATCTATTCTCCTTAAGTTATCAACTCTATTTTGGAAAGCTGTAACTTTTGTTTTACACCCAGTCATTATAGCTGCTCCTTCTGCTACAGCTAAAATTTTACTTGTGACATCGTCACATCCTAATTTTGTAGCTGCCCGTATATAAAATCTAGCTTTTGTATAATCTGGAATTATATTTGGAGCATCTCCACCATGAGTTATTATACCATGAATTTTAACATCTGACTTAACGTGTTGTCTTAAACTTGCTATTCCATTAAAAAAATGTAATAGGGCATCAAGAGCATTTTTACCATTTTCTGGTGATCCTGCTGCATGAGAAGATTTTCCGAAAAATTCAAAATCCAAAGGATTTACAGCTAAACTTTCATTTGTTATAGAATTTTGGCTTCCTGGATGAATAATCATTGCTGCATCAATTCCTAGAAACAGGTTCTCTCTTACATAAGAACCTTTAGCACTACCATTTTCACCTCCTTCTTCTGATGGGCATCCATAAACTACAACTTCTCCTGGAAGTGTATTTAAAGCTTCACTGAGAGCTACTGCTCCTGCTATGCTAATGCTTCCTATAATATTATGACCACAAGCATGACCTAAATTTGGTAAAGCATCATATTCTGCTAAAAAAGCTATTTTAGGTGAGTCTCCATGAATAGATTTCTTTCGAGCTACAAATCCTGTTTTATGCCCAGCAATATCTCTTTCTATAGAGAATCCTCTAGATTCTAAGTAGTTGGTTAACAACTCGGATGCAAAATACTCTTCATTTCCAATCTCTGGATTTTTATGAATATTTTGGCTTAGACTGATAAACTCTTCTCTATTTTCATTTAAAAAATCTATAATTTTATTTTCCATTTTACTCATCTCCATTTTATATTTTTTAGAATACAGCTATTGATGAACCCTTATAATATTCCTCTATTACTTTTCTATTTTCAGGAGTTTGATAAACTTCTAAAACTCTTTTTATTTCAGGATTATTTTGATTATCTTCTCTTGAAGCAATAATATTAAAATATGGCTTTAATCTTTCATTTTTAAAATCTTCAATAAATATAGAATCAGCTAATGGTGAATATCCAGCTTGAACAGCAACACCATTATTTATTGCAGCAGCATCTACATCTTGGATTGACCTTGGAATTTGTGTTGCAACAAGTTCAACAATTTTTATATCTTTAGGATTTTTAATTATATCTTTAATTCTTGGAAATACTCCAGCTGTTTTATTTAACTCTATTATTCCAGCTTCTTGAAGTAGTAATAACGCTCTTCCACCATTTGAAATATCATTCGGAATAGCAATTGTGGCTTTATCCTTAAGTTGTGATAGCTCTGTAATTTTTTTAGAATATACTCCCATAGGAGCTAAAACAGTATATCCTAAATTTACTATAGATAATTTATGTTCACTTTTAAACTTGTCAAAATATATCTCTGTTTGAAATGCATTTATATCAATCTCTTTCTCTTGTAAAGCTAGATTAGGTCTTATATAATCAGAAAAATTAATAAATTTAAGTTCGATATTTTCTTTAGCAAGTATATCTCTAACATTTTCCCAAATAATATTTTCATCACCACTAATTCCTAATTTAACAATTTTTTTACCATCTAAGCTTGAAGAATCCTCTGATTTTCCACAACCTACAAATATTATCACTGAAACTAAAAATAATAAAATAGCCTTTAAACTTTTTAAACTTTTCATAAAATTTCCTCCTAAGTTTTTATTTTTTTATTTTACTTAAAATCTTTTCTCCTGACCATTGAATAGCTGTTATCAATGCTACTAAAATTACAATCGTTACTATCATAATATCTGTTTTGAAATGTTGATAACCGTATCTAATTGCAAAATCTCCTAATCCTCCTCCACCTACAGTTCCTGCTACTGCTGAAAATCCAATTAAACTAACTGTAGTTATAATAAGTGAGTAAATAATTTCAGGAAGAGCTTCTCTTAATAAAACTCTATAAATAATTTCAAAAGGTGTTGAACCCATCGAGTGTGCTGCTTCTATTACACCTGAATCTACACCCAACAATGCTGATTCAATTTGTCTTGCAACAAAAGGTGCAGAACCAAAAACAAGTGGAACAATTGCTCCTTTTAACCCTATAGTCGTTCCCATAAAAAATCTTGTTACAGGTATAAGTGCTGCTAATAAAATTACAAATGGAATTGACCTAAAAATATTAATAAATTTTCCCAATATATTATTAATTAATCTATTTTCTAAAATCCCATCTTTTTTAGTCACAACAAGTACAATCCCCATTAAAAGACCAATCATTGTTGAAATTATTCCTGCTACAGAAACCATCACTAGTGTTTCTCCAATTGCACGAATCATTTCATCACTATACTTAATCACATTTTCAAAATATTTATATATTACTTTTACCATCTTTCAACACCTCCGTATATATATTATTATTAGATAAATAGCATATTGAATTTAAAATATTTTCTTCTAAGCCTTCAAATTTTACAACTAAATTCCCGATTGCTGTCGAATTAATTATTTCAATATTTCCAAACAAAATGCTTGCATCAACATTAAAATCTCTTGATATTTTAGATATATATGCTTTTTCTGCAGTGTTTCCAACATAAGCTAGTTTTATAACTTTCTCATTCGTTTTAATAACAAGATTTTCTAAATAACTATAAATCTTTTCATTGTTAAAAACTGAAGAAAGGAATTTTTTAGTTATAGGTTCTCTAGGTTTTGAAAAAATATCTATAACATCTCCTGTTTCTTTTACAAATCCATCTTCCATCACAATAACTCTGTCACAAATCTCTTTAATAACCTCCATTTGATGAGTTATTAAAACTATTGTTACCCCTAAATCCTTATTTATTTTTTTTAAAAGTTTTAAAATTGAAACTGTCGTTTCTGGGTCCAATGCTGAAGTTGCTTCATCACAAAGTATAATATCTGGTTTATTAGCTAAAGCTCTAGCTATTCCAACTCTTTGTTTTTGTCCTCCAGATAGTTGCGAAGGATAACTATATTTTTTATCCTTTAATCCAACTAAATCTAAAAGTTCATTTACTCTACTGTCTATCTCAGCTTTTGAAAGTCCACTTCCCTTTAGTGGATAAGCTATATTTTTATAAACATTTCTACTTTTCATTAAATTAAAATGCTGAAATATCATTCCAATTTTCTTTCTTTTTTCTCTAAGCTCACTTTGTGTCAAAGAGTTTAATTCGATTCCATCTATTAAAACTTCTCCAGAACATGGAGTTTCTAGTAGGTTTATACATCTGAGTAGAGTACTTTTGCCAGCTCCAGAATATCCTATAATTCCAGTTATTTCACCTTTTTTAAAATTAAAAGATAGCTCTTTTAATGCTTCTACTCTTTGTCCCTTAGCTTCATAAGTTTTAATAATATTTCTAAGTTCAATCATAATAAGCCTCCAAATAATTTTATATTTTTAATTTTTTTAGAAAATTTGTATAAAAAAAAGCTTGAGATTACATCCCAAGCTTTGTGTTAACAACTTTATGCATTGGGAGCTCTCTTTTTGTAAGCAAAAATGAGTTCATCCCAAAATTAAATAATTAATTTTTGGTCCAAACTCCCATAGGCATCATATTCATCATTGTAGTTTTTGATATTAAATTATATTTCGTCACTTAAACCACTCCTTTGATAAATTATTTTAGTTATCTTAACATATGAAAATTTATTAGTCAATTTTTATTTTATTTATTTTTTTTTTAGAACAGAATAATTTGAATAGCCTCCAGAGATATTATATGCATCGAATCCTGAATTTAAAAGGATATTTTGCCCCATATTTCCTGTAACACCTTTATTGCAGTGAACAGCTATTTTTTTATTAATATCTAATTCTTTTAAACTAGTTCTTAATTTTTCCAATGGTATGTTTATAGCACCATCTATATGAGCAGCGTTATATTGAACGCTGCTTCTTACATCTACAACTAAGAATTCATCTCTTTTTTCATCCAACTCTTTAGGAGTTATAATTTTATTTTTTCCATTTATAGCATTGTTCAAAATCATTCCAGTATAGATAACAGGGTCTTTTGTTGTTGAAAACGGTGGAGCATAAGCTAAATCTAAGTGGAATAATGCATCTACAGTTGCTTCGCAGCTTAGTAAAGTTGCAAAAACATCAATTCTTTTGTCTACACCATTTTCACCTAAAATTTGAACACCTAAAAGTTTACCTGTTTTTTTATCAGCAATAGCTTTTATAATCATCTCTCTAGAACTCTCTAAATACTCTGTTGCATTCGATTTTATATTATGAACAACCTCTACAGAATAACCTCTATCTATCGCTTCAGCTTCACTTAAACCAGTTTTAGCAAATGCCATATCAAATACTTTAAAAATAGATGTTCCTAAAATACCTTTAAATTCTAAAGCTCCTCCAGTTAATCTATCTCCTAAAATACGTCCCATTTTATTGGCAGTTGAACCTAGAGGAACATAAGTTTCTTCACCTGTTAATAAAGAGTATGATGTTGCACAATCTCCTGCGGCGTATACATCCTTTAAGTTTGTTTCTAAATACTTATTTACCCTAATAGCACCACTTTTTCCTAGTTCAATTCCTGCTGACTCTAAAAATTCTACGTTTGGAGTTACTCCAACTGCAGCTATTATAAAATCTATTAAAATAGTTTTTCCATTAAATGTTTCTACAACTTTGCCATCTTCTAAAATAGTTTTAATTTTATCATTTAAAATTAGGTTAACATTTTTTTTAGCTAAATATTTTTCTAAGTATAAACTTAAATCAGCATCAACTCTTCCAATAGTCTCTGACATCTCAATAACAGTTACTTCAATTCCTCTTTGTGCTAAATTTTCTGCCATCTCAAGACCTATATATCCAGACCCTATTATTAGTGCTTTTTTAGGCTCTTTTTCTAATATAAAACTCTTTAATCTATCTCCATTCTCAATATCTCTTATATAAAAAATATTTTCATTGTTAAATTCTATTTTTCTAGGCCTAGCTCCTGTTGTGATAACTAGTTTGTCATAACTATCTTCGAAAATATCTCCTGTTAATTCATTCAGAATTTCTATAGTTTTACACTCTTTATTTACAGATATTACTTTGTGATTTGTATTCAATTTCATATTAAAACGACTTTCGAACCACTCTGCATCTCTAGGTGTTAAATTTCCTCTTTTAATATAGTCTTCTCCTATATAGTATGGAATTCCACAACCAGAATAACTGATATCTCCACCTGAAGTATATCCAACTATCTCTACATCTTCACTATTTCTACGTGCTTTTGCTATAACTGATGTTCCCGCTGCAACCGCTCCAACTACAACTATTTTCATTTTTCCTCCTGAAATTTATCTAAATTTTTACAAAGTGTTCTCTTGTTTTATTTGAAATTTTTACTAAAACAAGCATAACTGGAACTTCAACTAAAACTCCAACTACTGTTGCCAAAGTTGCTCCAGAATTTAAACCAAACAATGATATAGATACTGCTACTGCAAGTTCAAAAAAGTTACTTGCTCCTATCATAGCTGCTGGTGAAGCTACTTCATGAGGTAATTTCCACACTTTTGCCCA
>JBOFUO010000065.1:0-16355 GCA_051652625.1 Cetobacterium sp. | reverse complement strand
AGTATATAACTAGATTAGAAGAGCAGCATACCTTTAATATGGCTATGAACTTTGAAATGAATATATTAGAAGGCGAATATAGTCCAGGTAAAGATTTTATAGAAAAAATTAAGGGTCTTGAAGGAGAAAAAGAAGGTGGACCGAGATGTTATGAATGTTATAAGCTAAGAATGGAAGCCACAGCTAAAAAAGCTAAAGAACTAGACTACGATTATTTTACAACAGTTTTGAGTATAAGTCCTCTTAAAAATTCAGCTTGGATTAATGAAATTGGAATTCAGTTAGAGAATAAATATGGAATTAAATTTTTAACGGGTGATTTCAAAAAAAAGAGTAGATACTTAAGAAGTGTCAATCTCTCTAAAGAACATGATTTGTATAGACAAGATTATTGCGGATGTATATATTCTAAAGTTGAAAGATTACAGAAAGAAAAGGAAAAATTAAATGGAAAAGCATAATAATAGAAGATTCTATTCTTTAAATGATTTTTTTAAAGAAAAGTTTAATGATAAAATATTTAAAGTGTCTTTAGATGGAGGTTTTACTTGTCCTAATAGAGATGGTGTAGTTGCTCATGGAGGTTGTGTTTTTTGTAGTGATTCTGGTAGTGGTGAATTTACTGGTAACAAAATAAAATCAATAACCGAACAAATAGATGAGCAGATAGCTTTTTTAAAAGATAAAATAAAAGATAAAAAAGTAATTGCTTATTTTCAAAACTTTACAAATACTTATGGAGATGTTGAATATTTAAGAAAAATATATACTGAAGCCTTAAATCATCCTATGGTTTTAGGGTTGGCTATAGGTACTAGGCCTGATTGTATTCCAGATGAAACATTATTTTTGTTGGATGAAATAAATAAAGAGTATTTTATGTGGATAGAACTTGGATTGCAAACCTCTGATGATAAAATTGCAAAATTAATAAATAGAGGTTATAATCTATCTGTGTATAGAGAAACTGCAAAAAGATTGAATGAAAAAAACATTAAATTTGTAACTCATATGATTGTAGGTTTGCCAACAGAATCAAAAGAGGGTGTTTTAGAAACCGCAAAAGAGATAGTTCGTTCAAAAGCTTGGGGTATTAAAATTCACTCTTTACATATAATAAAAGGAACACAATTAGAAAAACTATATAACAATACAAAATTCAAAATTTTCACTTTAGAAGAGTATGTAGATATTGTTACAACAATTTTAAATTTTATTCCAAAAGAAATGGTTGTACATAGAGTTACTGGAGATGGTAAGAAAGATGAAGTTGTAGAACCGCTTTGGAGTTTAAATAAAAGAAAAGTTTTAAATGAGATTGAAAAAGAATTAAAAAAAAGAGAAAAATTTAACGGAGGATTGTAATGGGTGGGACACTTATAAAATTAAAGGAATTTCAAGAAAGTTTTACTAAAAACGAAAAAAAAATATCGAATTTTCTATTAGGGAACATAGAAGAAATAAAGGTTTTAAATACATATGATTTAGCAGATAAGTCTGATGTAAGTCAAGCTTCTGTAGTTAGATTTGCTAAAAAATTAGGATTTAAAGGATTTCCTGAATTTAAAATAGCACTAGCTGGAGATATAGCTATGAAGAACAATGAAACAAATATAAATATAATATACGATGAAATTAAATTTGATGATGCAACTGAAATTTTAGCTAAAAAAGTAGTTTATGAGAATATTAAGAGTGTAGATGATACTTTTAAAATATTAAAATTTGAAGAGATAGAAAAAGCAGCAGAAACAATTCATGCTGCAAAAAGAATTTTTATTTTAGGAGCTGGATTCTCTGGAATAGTTGCAAGAGATTTTCAATATAAACTTTGGGAGTTAGGAAAAAATGTTATTTTTGAAACAGACCAACATATACAGTTGACAAATGCCTCTACAGCAGGAGAGGGAGATGTAGTTTTTGTTATATCTTACAGTGGACAGACTTTAGATATATACCAATCAATTTTAGAATTTAAAGAAAAAGATGTTAAAGTTATAACTCTTACTAAGTTTGCATCTAATCCAATTAAAGATATAGGAGATATTGCTTTAAGTACTATTGTAGAGAAAAGCAATTTAAGATCAACATCTCTTTCTTCTAGAATGGCTCAATTAACAGTTATTGACATACTATATATAAAGTTAATTCAAATGGATAGAGAAAAAGCTGAAAAGTTAATAGGCAGTGCTGTTGAAAGTGTAAAAAAATTCAAAATGTAAATAAAATTCATTCTTTCGAAACAATTTAGAAAAAAAGAAACGAAAAATGTTGACATTTATAAAAATAAATGGTAACTTTAATGTAGGAAATATAATTAAATCGAGGGAGTGATTTTAATGAGAGTAATTATAACAGAAAAGAAAATTGGGGATTGGGCAGCTGTATATGTTGCTAAAAAAATATTGGCAGCAAAACCAACTGCTGAAAAACCTTTTGTATTAGGATTACCTACAGGGGGAACACCATTAGAAATGTATAAGAGATTAATTCAATTCTGTAAAGATGGAATTATTTCTTTTGAAAATATAGTGACGTTCAATATGGATGAATATGTTGGATTATCACCAGAAAATGATCAAAGCTACCATTATTATATGCATGAAAATTTCTTTAAGCATATTGATATTAAAGAATCTAATATTAATATATTAAATGGTTTAGTGACTGATTACAAGAAAGAGTGTGAAGATTACGAAGCTAAAATAAAAGCAATAGGTGGAATTGATTTATTTTTAGGTGGAATAGGACCTGATGGACATATTGCTTTTAATGAACCTGGTTCATCTTTAAGTTCAAGAACTAGAGACAAAGAGTTAACTATGGATACGATTATAGCTAATGCTAGATTCTTTGGTGGAGATATTGATAAAGTACCAAAGTTATCTTTAACTGTTGGAGTTGGAACTATTCTTGATGCAAAAGAAGTTTTAATTATGGTAAACGGACATAATAAAGCAAGAGCTTTACACAATGCTGTTGAGCAAGGAGTTAATCATATGTGGACTGTAAGTGCACTTCAATTACATCCAAAAGGAATAATTGTTTCTGATGAAGCAGCTTGTACAGAATTAAAAGTTGGAACTTATAGATATTTCAAAGATATTGAAAAGCAGAATTTAGACACTGATTTATTAATCAAAGAACTTTACACAAGTTGTGGAAAGTAAGGAGATGAATTAAGGATGAAAGCCATAATAAATGGAAAACTATTTATTGGAAATAAATTCTATACTGGAAAAGTTTTGATTATACATGGAGAGAGAATATTTGATATAGTTGCAGAAGAAACTTTAAATTCTCTATATCCGGAAATTGAAATTATTGATGCTGAAAAAGGATATATAACTCCTGGATTTATTGACTTACAACTTAATGGTTGTGGTGGAGTTCTTTTTAATGATGATATAAGTTTAGAAACTTTAGAGATAATGCATAGAACAAACTTAAAGTATGGATGCACTTCATTCACACCAACATTGATAACTACTGGTGATGAAAATATTGAAAAAGCTTTAAATTTATTAAAAAGTATAGAAAATAAAGGTGAGTATGGTGTTTTAGGATTACATATAGAAGGACCATATATCTCTGTACAAAAAAAAGGAATACATAATTCTAAATTTATCAGAAAAGCTGATGAAGCTATGGTTGACAAAATAGTAGCAGCTGGAAAAGATAATGTTAAGATAGTTACATTAGCTCCAGAAAATACTGACAAAAAAATAATTTCAAAACTTAGCAACGCTGGAATTAATGTTGCAGTAGGGCATTCTAACGCAACTTTTGAAGAAGTGAAAGAAAAAGAAGTTTTTGGAATTACACTTGCAACTCATTTATATAATGCTATGACATCATTTAATCATAGAGAGCCAGGTGTTGTTGGAGCAATATTTGATGGTGATATTAAAGCTGGAGTAATAGCGGATGGATTCCATTGCCATTATTCTGCAATTAAAAGTGCAATTAAAATAATGGGAGAAAGATTATTCTTGGTAACAGATGCAGCTGCACCTGTTGGAACAGATATGGAATACTTCTATTTTGAAGGAAATAAAGTTTATTACAAAGATGGAAAATGTTTTGGAGAAGATGGAACTTTAGGTGGGTCAGCTTTAACTATGGATGCAGGAGTTAGAAATTTAGTTAAGTTCTGTGATATAACTTTAGAAGAAGCAATAAGAATGGCAACTCTTTATCCAGCTAAAGCTATTAAGATAGACGATGAATATGGAAAAATCAGTCCAGGATACTTTGCTGATATCGTAATTCTAGATAAACATTTAAAATTAAAAAAAGTTATAGCAAAAGGTAATATAGTATAGTTTTATTAGAGGTAGTTTGTTCTACCTCTATTTTTGTATAAATTATAAATATTGAAAACTAATTTTTTCTTTAGTTAATTAGAGTTGTATACTAGGGATAAGATTATCCGTATTTAAAAGTATCGGACTTTTTATCGTTTTTGGTAAAATATTTAAAATATCTGTTGGAGTTACACTGTGATGAGAAGTAGAAAAAAAATCACCACATTTTCCGTGGAAATATGTTCCTAGAATAGTTGCTTCTAAAGGAGAATAGTTTTGACTAATAAAAGAACCGATAACTCCAGCTAAAATATCTCCCATACCACCACTTGCCATAACGCTATTTCCAGTTGTATTTATATAGAAATTTTTATTATCACTTATCAGAGTTTTGTGATCTTTTAAAAGTAAAATACAATTATAATTTTTAGAAAAATCTTTGCCTATTTCAATTCTATTCTTTTTTATATAATCAATTTCTAAGTTTACAAGTTTTGAAAATTCACCGTAATGAGGGGTTAAAATTGTTGGATATTTTCTATTTTTCAAACTCTCTAAATTATTATTTTTTGAAAGAAGAGAAATTCCGTCAGCATCTATAACTAATGGATTTTTATAATTCTCCAATAAATTCAATAGTAGATTTTCATTTTTTTCGTTTACTCCAAAACCACATCCAAATACAATGCTAGAAAATTTATTTGCATTTTTCAAAGCATCAATTTCATCTAAATTTATAATCATTACTTCATTTAGTTTTATTGAAAAAATATTGAAGCAGTCACTGTATGTTCCTAAAGTTGTAAGACCAGAACCAGATTTTACAGCTCCCATACTAGAAAAAATCCCAGCTCCAGTCATACCTTTACTCCCGCATAAAATTAATGTATGGCCAAAGTCACCTTTATAACTTTCTTTTTTTCTAGGAATAAATATTTGTTCTATTAGATTAGAATCAATAAAATGCATACATCCTCCCATTAAATTAGCTCGAATAATAATTATTTTAACAATAGAATGCTAGTACTACATATAATGTTAATTATATGTAGTTTAATAGTAGAATTAATTATTATTGCAGTTAAAATTAGTTGTCATATGTTGTAATGTTGGCTTTAAACGATGTTAAAAGTCATCGTCTATACTTTGTATAGGTATTTTATCCAAGACCCTTTTTTCGATAAGCGATTTAGCATTTATATAAACTTCTGTAACTTTAGTATCTGAATGACCTAAGAAGTCTCGAATCTCTATTAAATCAGCTCCGTTTAATGAAAGTTCTGTAGCAATAGCATGTCGAATATTATGTGGGCTGATATCTTTATTAATTACCGAACCCATTTCTTGTATTACGTTATAAAGTCCTCTGTATGAAAGAGGTTTATTTTTTTCAAAAGAAGTGTAAAAAAGATACTGCTCTTCTAACTCTTCTTCTATTATTCCATATACATTAATCAAATAATTTTTATAATTTTCTATTTTGTTTATAAGAAAATTGTGCAGTGGTTTGTATTGTTCTCTACCACTTTTTGTTTTTTCTAATTTTAAAAAATATTCACCATTTCTTTTTAATACATGTTTAAACTGTAAAGATAGTAACTCTTGACTTCTCATCCCAGTATAAAAAAGTGTGTGTAATATTAATGTGTTTCTATATTCCTTTTCACCATTCACTTTATAGTTTTTCAAAATTTCTTTTATATCGTCAAAAGATACTTTTAATATATTATCTAAATTTCTACTAGTTTTAAAAAGTCCAATATACTTAAAAGGATTGTCATATCCATTTTTCTCTAACTCTTTATACAAAGATTTTAATGATGAAATAATTTTGTTAACAGATGTTTTTTTTAACTCTCTTTCATTTAAAAGATGTGACAAGTAATCTTCAATATCACTTTTTTCAATTCCTGTCATAAGTTCAATTATTTCATCTCCTTCTATAGGAGTATCACCGTCATAAACATATTTTAAAAAATCCTTTAAATAAAAAAAGTAATCTTTCATAGTTTTTTCTGATTTATATATCTCAAAAATACTTTTTTTATTTTCTTTAGGTTTTCTCTTTCTACGTTGGGTACTAACTTCATGTTTTTCTTTTATTACTACCTCGCTCAAAACCCCTCCTATAAAGACCTATCATTTTTTTTATGGAAAATATAATTAAATAACATCTTCTCTTTTGATTTCTCTTGTTTCTCCTAACTTCATATCCTCTAAAGTTAATTTTCCAAAAGTTTCTCTTTTTAAATATACAACCTCATTTCCAACTGCTTTCAACATTTTTTTTACTTGATGGAATTTACCCTCTTTTATATTTAAAAGAATCTCTTTAGAATGAACCACTTCAACTTTAGCGGGTTGAGTTACATATCCACCAATGTCAACACCTTCTTCTAATTGATTAATTTCTCCCTCTCCTATATTTTCTTTTAAAAGAACACGATATATTTTATCGACATGTTTTTTAGGAGATGTAACTTCGTGTGCTAGTTTTCCATCGTTAGTAAAAAGTAATAATCCTTCTGTGTCTTTATCTAATCTACCTACAGGAAATAAGTCTTTTTTATTCACCCATTCTGGTAAAAGCTCCATAACAGTTTTCTCGTTTTTATCCTCTGTAGCTGTTATATATCCATCAATTTTGTAAAGTTTATAATATCTAAATTCTTGATACACAACTCTAGATTTTTTATATTCAACCACAGTATTAACTTCATCTATATTTTTCTTGTTATCTTTACATATACTCCCATCAACACATATTTCAGCAGAAGATATTAATTTCTTTACTTCACTTCTACTACCAACTCCACACTCTACTAAAAATTTATCTAATCTCAATTCTTTTCCTCCTAATACTCTTTATACTACAATTATAGTTGTTTAAAAATATAAAATCAAGTTTTAATATTTTTAATATTTTTTAAGCTGATTTCTAACATGCCAATATTTTTATAATCGTTTTTAAACTAAAATTACAAACTATAAAAAGTAATTATTTTTTCTTGTTTTAAAGTTGAAAACCGTGCTATAATAGGCTTAGTAGAAATAGATATACTTAGGGAGTGAGATAAGAATGGTTGATTTTAAAAAAATTGATAATATAATAGACTATATAGAAGCAGGAACTATACCTGAAAATAAAAGTTTTAATGAATTTGCTGTAGAGTTTTATCTTGAAACAAAAACGTTAACACTATCTAAATATTTAAGATTAAAAGAAAAAACATCTAAGATGCCTAAAATAATGAATACTAAAAAAGCAGGTGAACTTCTTTTTGAAACAAATAAAAACGAAGAGGTTAAATCTTATCTTTCTAGAAAAGGATTCAAAGAAATTCCTGAGTTAAATTATACTGCTGTTATGTTGCTTAGAAAAGTTGAGTTGCTTCAAAATTGGCAAAAAATAATCTTCTTTTTTGAAGGTGGTAGGACAATTCAAGAAATAAATAGCTCTTTAAAGAAAGATTTACTTCCAATGGAAGTTGATAAATTAGAAAAGTTTATCAAAGAAGAACTACGTTTAAGTGACCAAGAGTTGAATTGGTTTTTAGGTAAAATTGGTAAAGTAGAAAAAGATAAAGCTTTATCAAAAGCAGTTAAAAAACTAATTAGATAATATAAAAGCTCCACAACCACAAAGTTAATTTGTAGTTGTGGAGCTTTATTATTTTTAGTCAATAAAACTTCTAAGTAAATCTAATTCTTTTTTCCAAATATTTTCATCTATCGTTTCCATAACTATAGGTATGTTTCTAAATCTATTATCATTCATAAACATCTTGAAAAAGTCTATTCCAATAGTTCCCTCTCCTATACTATGATGTCTATCTTTTTTACTTCCAACTCCAAACATAGAATCATTTAAATGAACTCCTCTTAAATACTTAAACCCTACTATATCCTCGAATGCATTCATTGTTGAATCATACTCTTCTTTTGTAGATAGTGGATATCCTGATGCAACTGTATGACAAGTATCTAAACAAACCCCCACTCTACTTTTATCTTCTACTAGTTCAATTATATCTCTTAGGTGCTCAAATTTATATCCCATATTAGATCCTTGCCCAGCTGTATTTTCTATAACAACTATTACATGTGGAACTACTTTATGTGCTTTGTTTATAGATTCTGCTATAAACTTAATACATTCATCTTCAGAGATTTCTTTTAGATGACTTCCAGGATGGGTATTTAAATACAACAATCCAAGGTCATAGACTCTTTGCATTTCATCAATAAAAGCATTTAAAGATTTTTCTCTTTTTTCTGAATCTGGACTACCTAAATTTATAAGATACCCATCATGAGGAAGTATTTGTTCTGGCAAGAAATTATATTTTTTCATACTACTTTTAAATGCCGAAACTTCATCTTCTGTATAAGGTTTCGCATCCCATCTTCTTTGATTTTTTACAAACATTCCAAACCCATTTGCACCTATATCTATAGCATTTTTAAATGCATTAACTACTCCACCCTGTATTGAAACATGGGCTCCTAAGTATGTATTTTTAATTTTTTCATCTCTATTCATATAAACTCCTTTTATCACTACCTATTTCATATAGTATATCATAATTATAAAAATAATTCTATTGAAATAGTCTGTTTAACAGTATAGAATAAAGTATCAAGAACTTTAGGAGGAACAATGATTAATGTAATTTCATGTTTTAAAGATAATCAAAATTGGATTGTTGAAGTAGAATCTCACGATCTGTATATAGATGGAAAAGGTGGGCAAAATGGAGACCAAGGTTTAATCGGAGACACGAAATTTACTCAAGTTTTGAATGAAAATAGATTAGTGGTTGAAAACGAAATCTTACCTGGCAAATATACTTATTCTATTGATAAAAATAGAGTTTTTGATATAGCAGTACAACATAGTGCACAGCATTTATTCTCAGCAATAGCTTATAACGATTATGGTTTAAATACTGTTGGTTTTAGAATGACAGAAACATATACTACTGTTGATTTAGATTCAAAAGACTTAGATGACAGTTTTATAGATGAATTAGAAAAAAAAATAAATAAAGTTATTGGAGAGGGAAAAAGAATATCAACAACATTAATTGATAGAGATACGGCTAATAATATAAAAACATTCAGAAAAAAAATAAGTGATAAAGTAGTAGGTGATGTTAGAATAGTAACCATAGATACTTTAGATACGAGTGCTTGTGCTGGTTACCATGTTTCTAATATATCAGAAATAAGAATTTTCAAAATAATAAACTCTGAAAAAATTAAAGGTAATTACACTAGATTCTATTTTCTTTCTGGAGAAAGAGCTATTTATGATTTTTTAAACAAAAACAAAACAATTAAAGAGTTAAATAAAATATTTAGCTGTAAGGATGATGAAATATTATGCATGATTGATAAGTTTTCAACAGAAAAAAAAGAAAACGAAATCAAATGTCGAGATTTATATATAAAAATTTCAGAATTATTAGCTCCTAAGTTAATAAACGAAATCATTGAAAAGGAAAAAAAGAAATATATTGTATATAAGGATACAAAAGAAATTATTGAAAATTTAAACAAGATAATTCCAAAAGATTATATTTTTATAGGTATTTGGGAAAATGGTGGTCTTATTTCAAGCTATAATGAGAATTGTAATGATTTACTTAAAAAAATCTCAGAAAATTCAGCTATAAAAGGTGGTGGAAAAGTAGACCGTGTTAATTTTAAAGGTGAAACTTCAGTAGAAGAGATTACAAATATATTGTAAATATTCGTAATCTCTGTTATAATAGAAATTAGGTATTTATAGTAATAATGGAGGAAATATGTCAAATAAAATAAATTTACTTAATTTAAACGAACAAGAGCTTACAGATTTTATAGTTTCTTTAGGAATGAAGAAATTCTACGGAAAACAAATATTCACTTGGTTAAATCAAAAAATAGTTAGAGATATTAATGATATGACTAATATATCATTAAAGGATAGAGAGTTACTAATTGAGAATGCTTATATTCCATTCTTAAACTTATTAAAGCATCAAGTTTCTAAAATAGATAAAACAGAAAAGTTTTTATTTAAATTAGAAGATGGAAATACAATAGAAAGTGTTATATTAAAGCATAAAGATAGAACAACTCTTTGCATCTCATCTCAAGTTGGATGTGCTGTTAAGTGTCAATTCTGTGCAACAGGTTTAGGTGGATTCACTAGAAATCTAGATGTACATGAAATTGTAAATCAATTCTACACAATTGAAAGAAGATTATTAAATCAAGGATGTCAAATAAATAATATTGTATTTATGGGTATGGGAGAACCAATGCTTAACATAAACAATGTTATTAAAGCTATCGAAATATTATCAGATGAAAAAGGTGTTAATGTTTCAAAAAGAAGAATCACTATTTCAACTTCTGGAATAATTCCTGGTATTGAAAAATTATTAGAAGAGAGAATTCCTGTTGAGTTAGCTATATCTTTACATAGTGCAATAGATGAAAAAAGAAGCCAAATTATGCCTATAAACACTAAGTATCCATTAGCTGATTTATTCCCAATATTACAAGAGTACCAAAGACAAACTAAAAGAAGAATTACATTTGAGTATATATTAATCAATGATTTTAATGTATCTGATAATGATATGTCTTATTTAGCTGATTTTGTACATAATTTTGATCATGTATTAAATTTAATTCCTTGTAATCCAGTAGAAGGAAAAGACTTCCAAAGACCTTCTCAAAAGAAAATAGAAAAAATCCTTAACTACTTAAAGGACTTTAGAAAAGTTAATGCTATCATCAGAGGAGAAAAAGGTGCTGATATTGATGGTGCTTGTGGACAGTTAAGACAAAAGAATTCAAAATAATTAAAAACGGAGATATTTTATGAAATGGAAAATTCTTAAGTATATGGCCATATTTATTATATCTTTAGGAATTGTAGGGGGAATTGGTGTAGGACTTTTAGTAGATAAATATCGTAAAGAGCTACCTAATATTTCAGAGTTGGTTGAAAATTATAGTCCTCCTGTTCCAACTACTATTTATGATAGACATGGGCAAGTAATTGATGTTATTTCAAAAGAAACAAGAGAACCTGTGGATATAGAATATATTCCACACAGTCTTCAAAAGGCTTTTATGGCTATCGAAGATAGACAGTTTTTAACTCATTATGGAATTGATCCATTTAGAATTTTAGGATCTGCTATAGTTAACTTAAAGTCAGGTAGAGCTGCTCAAGGTGGAAGTACTATTACTCAACAGTTAGCTAGAAACGCATTCTTAACTCATGAAAAAAAATTCTCAAGAAAAATTAAAGAAATTATAATAACATTTGAAATAGAAAAAAAATATACTAAAGATGAAATTATGGAAAAGTATCTTAACGAAATATATTTTGGTTCTGGTGCTTATGGTGTTAAAATAGCCGCTCATAATTTCTTTAGAAAAAATATTAAAGATCTAAACTTAGCAGAATCAGCTTTACTAGCAGGTATACCTAATAGACCGAGCATGTATAATCCTAGGACTAATTTAGAAAATTCTTTAAGTAGACAAAAATTGATTCTAAGACAAATGTTAAAATTCAATCTTATAACAGATGAAGAATACAATACAGCTATAAACTATAAGTTTACAAACGAATCTAAAGCATCGTCTAAAGATTTTAAAGATAAAAACATGACAATAGTTTTTGGTCCTGTAGATAAAAAAGTAGCATTTAATGCTCCTGATTTTACAGATTTAGTTCAAAAGTTTCTTTTTGAAAATTTTGAAGAGCAACAAATTTATAATGATGGTTTAAATGTTCAAACAACTTTAGATTTTAATATACAAAAAGTTGCTAAAAGTACATTTGAAAATTCTACTCGTTTAAAAAGCGATAAAAAACTTCAAGGTGCGATGGTTACTATTGATGCGAAAAATGGAGAAGTTATCAGTATTATTGGTGGTAAAAACTTTAAAGCTGGAAACTTTAACAGAGCTGTTCAAGCTAAACGTCAAATAGGTTCATCATTTAAGCCTTTTATCTATTATACTGCTTTAGAAAAAGGGTACGAAGAGAATCTACTTATAGAAGATTCTAGAGTGGCTTATGGAAATTGGGCTCCTAGAAACTTTGGAGAGAGATATTACAATGGAATGACTCTAATGCAAGGTTTTGATAAATCACAAAATATTGTTTCAATTAAATTATTAGAAAAAACTGGAATTCCAGCTTTAATGGATACAATGAAAAAAGTAGATGCTGGTTTTGCTATTCCAAATAACTTAACATCAGCTTTGGGAACTACAGAGGGAACTCCTCTTCAATTAGCTCAATCTTATGCGATTTTTGCTAATGGTGGATACTCAATCAAACCTTTCTTTGTATTTAAAGTTACTGATAAATTTGGAAATACTCTATATGAAGCTAAACCTGAAATAGAGCAGAAATTTAATAGTGCCGACATTGCTCTGATGACTAACATGATGAAAAATTCTGTTAAGCAAGGAACAAGTAAAGGTGCTCAAGTTAAAATAAATGATATTCCAATAGAGCAAGGTGGAAAAACAGGTACTACAAACAACTCTAGAACTGTTTGGTACTCAGGAATGACACCAGATTATGTTACAACTATTTATGTTGGATATGACAATAATGCTCCTTTAGTAAAAGCTACTGGTGGAGGTGTTGCGGCACCTATCTGGAAAAACTTCTATACAGAAATTATTAACAAAGGATTATATACTCCTACTACATTTAGTTTCTTAGATAATCATATTAAAAATGGAGATTTAACTTATCAAGAGTTAGATCCAATATCTGGTCTTCTTAATGGAGCTCCTTCTGATAAAACATTTTTAATGAGAAGAGGTCGTATTGCAGTAGAAAAAGACAATAAGTATAGCCGTGGTATTGCAGGGTTATTAGGTTATTATGTTCCTTCTACTCAAACTTCTACGTCTAATAAGAGTGAAGCTATGTCTTCTGAAGAGGTTACTGCTCCATTACCAATTGTTGAAACTCAACAAAAACCTAAAGAAGTAGAAAAACCAATTCAGAAAAAAGGATTATTCCAACGGTTGTTTGATTTTTAATTTATAGTTATGAGTTGGAGAGAGAAGAGTTTCTTCTCTCTTTTTTTTTACCATTAATTCTCTCTCCAATAAATGTGAAATAAAAAAAGTTATCAGTTAAGATAACTTTTTTACTTTTTTTTATAAAAATAACTCTTTTAATTTTTTAGCAACTCCATTTTCTGAATTTGCTTTTATTATTTCGTTTTCTGGAAGCAATTCTTTTAATCTAGCACTTCCATTCCCCATAATAAATCCTTTTCCAACAGAAGAAAGCATTTCTAAATCGTTTAAACCATCTCCAAAAGCTATTGTATCTTCTATTCTAATTCCTTCTCTTTTTAAAACTTCTTCTATAGCAGTTGCCTTAGAAACTCCCTTTTTCATAATTTCTAAACAAGAACCTAAAGAAAGTGTTATATTTAATCCATCTTTAAATTTATCTTTTAATTTTTCTTCTAAATGTGAAATATGATTTTCATCTTCACATATAAAGAAGAATTTAGTTATATCTTTTCCAATTAAAGAGTCAAAAGGAGTTACAATATGATGGAATCCAGACTCTTTGTGAAACAGTAAAGCCTCATCTAAAGGAGTTTCCACATACCACTCTTCATCTAAATATATATTCTTATGAAGCTTTTCATTGTATTTATAATTTAATAACTCTTTTGCTAAAACAGCTGGAATATTTCTAGATATAATCTCTTCATTTTTATGATTGTGTACCTTAGCACCATTTGAAGTTATTAAGAAACTATCTAATCCCAACATTTTTTTAAATGTCATTGCATCATTATGGTGTCTTCCTGTTGCTATTATAAATTTCACACCAGAATCAACAACCTTTTTAATAGTCTCTTTTGTAATTTCAGATATAGTGTGATGTTCATTCAAAAGTGTTCCATCTAAGTCACATATAATTGCTTTGTATTTCATTCGTTCTCCTTAAATTCTTAGAAGTAGTATTTTGCTCCAACTCCTACTAAATATAATATTCCATCGTCTTCTACTATCGGTGAATCTGAAATCTCACTTGAGAATTTTTCTACACCTAAAAACGCCATTAAAGCTACACTATCAGTCAACTTATAGTCAGCAGCTATATTTGCTCCAAATGAATAAGCTGAATTAGGTTCATATGCTTTTTCAATTTTTTCGTTTCCAGCTCTTCTAGCTTCTTCTGAAGTCACACCAAAATAATAATCAGTGTAATCTTTAGAATAACCTTTAACATGTATCGAAGGAACAATTGTAAGTTTTTCAGTAGTTCTATATGCTTTGAATGCATTTACCTTTCCCTCTCCACCACGTTCACCAAATTGAGCTGATAAACCTGTTCTAACACCATAAAAACCAGTGTTTGCATCTACTCTAATTCCAAACATTGGTCCAAACTCTCTATCATCAATTTTATTATATCCATTTTCTAAATCTTGTCCCTCTACTGAGAATCCAGCTAAAGGATTTAAAAATAGTGAAGCTGCAAAAGTATCATCTTTATAAACTTGATAACCTAATGTAACTCCTTTTACATACAAATCTCCATAATTGATATCTAATAAAGGCATAGGATACCCTTTTTCTTCAACACCCTTATACATGCTATCAGATATCCCCATACCTACACCAATACCAAATTTATCCTCAGCAAACATTGTTGCTGATATAGTTAGTGCTAATAACCCCATTAATACTTTTTTCATATTAACCCTCTCCCTTAGTTACTTTTCTTGTAACTCTTTTCTTCTCTTTTTATTTTAATAAAGTTATACTTTCCAGATACTTTTCTTTTAAAATTAAACATATTATTTGTTGGGAATATTCCAATTCTTCTAATTTGTAATAAATCTTGAGAAAAATTGATGCTTCCTGAATCTGTTGCAACAGCAAATTGATACCCAGCTTCTTTAACAATATCTTTAACCTCTCTATTTAAACTTCCATAAGGATAAGCAAACGATAAAAGATTATCCCCTATAATCTTTTCAATATTTATTTTTGAATTGATAATTTCTTTCTTTATATTTTCATTCTCTATATCTGCAAGTCTTGGATGACTAGATGTATGCCCTCCAAATTCAATTCCATACTCTTTCATCTCTAAAAGCTCTTCAACTGACATTAAAGGTAACTTTTTCTCTGGATTGTTTTTATCATCAACATCCCATTTGTTATACTTTATACCATCAAGTATGTATATTACACTTTTAAATCCATATTTTTTTAATATTGGAAATGCATTTTCATAGTTATCTTTATATCCGTCATCAAACGTAAGCATAATCCATTTCTTATCTTTGTGGAATCTTTCTTTGTACCTGTTATTTAGCATATCTTTAAATGTTATAGTTTCATATCCTTTTGTTTTTAGATATTTCATCTGGTCTTCAAATTGCTTTACTGTAACATAAGTACCGTGAACACCTTTTTCACTCTCATCTTTTATAACTCTATGATACATTATTACGGGCATTTCATATTTTTTCTTTTTTATAATCTCTTGTTCGTAAACTTTTTCAATATTTACAACAATCTCATCTAAAGAAAACTCTTTCATAACTTTTTCTCTCAATGTAGTTAAATCCTCTTTATTCATATTAAAACCTTTATCTATTTCAGGAATCACGTCAGTCCATCTAAATAGAGGAGTATGATTTAAAGATATATCTCCAAAGTTAGATTTTAAAGCTGTAGCTAATTTTTCGTTAGTAACTATTCCTACAGATTCAGCTTCTCCTATAGCTAAAACAGGAACTTCACATAAAATAGCTTCAACAGCAACTCTACCAGCTCCTATAACTATAGACGATTCTCTGATTTTTTCAGAAACATTATTTACATATCCTAAAAACTCTACATTTCCTGTGAATTTTTTAAATCTTTGCGGAATATCTTTTCCACCTATAACTTGGATTTTGAAATCTTTTCTTCTATGTAGTATATCTAAAAGGTTATAAGTTACATCTCCTTTAGGACCAGAAAGTCTTCCTA
>JBOFUO010000064.1:0-4565 GCA_051652625.1 Cetobacterium sp. | reverse complement strand
CTTTGAGTGAAACAAACCAAACAACTTTATTTTTCTAGGAGGGAAAATGTTTAGTGTAAAAAAACAACATTTAGGAGCTGGATTAATTTGTTTAGCAGCTACCATGTGGGGATTTGATGGAATTGTCTTAACTCCAAGACTCTTCAAATTAGATGTAGCATATGTAGTTTTTGTACTTCATTTGCTTCCATTATTAGGAATGAGTATTCTTTTTGGAAAAAAAGAGTTGAGTAATATAAAAAAGTTAAGTAAAGAAGATATATTATTTTATTTTTTAATAGCTTTATTTGGAGGAACTTTAGGAACACTTTCAATAGTTAAAGCATTATTTCTAGTTAATTTTAATCATTTAACTGTTGTAACATTACTTCAAAAATTACAACCTGTTTTTGCAATAATTTTAGCTAGGATAATATTGAGAGAAAAAATAGGAAAAAACTTTTTAATTTGGGCAGGACTAGCATTAATAAGTGGATATTTATTAACCTTCCAATTAACAGTACCTCATTTTGAGATTACTGATAAAATAGGAGTAGCTAGTTTGTACTCTATATTGGCAGCATTTTCATTTGGTAGTTCAACAGTTTTTGGTAAAAAGATTTTAGCAAATTCTTCTTTTAGAACAGCAATGTATACAAGATATCTTTTTACATCAATAATAACAGGATTGATAGTAGTAGCTAATGGGAATTTACAATGGTTTATAAAAACAAATCCAGATGAATGGATGATATTTATAATTATTGCTTTAACAACTGGAAGTGGTGGAATATTACTTTACTACATAGGGCTTAGACATATAAAAGCTAATATTGCAACAATTTGTGAATTGTGTTTTCCTGTTTCATCAATAGTTTTTGATTATATATTCAATAAGAAAGTACTTTCACCAATTCAATTCGTTAGTGCAGGACTGTTATTGTTTGCAATATATAAAATAACTAAAAATCAAAATAATTAAAAATATCTTGAAAAAAAAGTGCTAAAAATATATAATAAACTTATTAAAAGTTATGTAATAATGAGTTTTGAGGGGGAGAATATGAATTGCAATTTTACTTTAGAAGATATAAAAAAAGCAAACGAAACAATAAAGGATTCTTTAAAAAGAACACCTATTGTAGAATGTGTTACTCTTGGTGAACTAACAGAGAATACAGTATTTTTTAAATTGGAAAATTTACAAAAAACAGGGTCTTTTAAATTAAGAGGAGCTTTGAATAAAATAGCAAGTCTTTCTGCAGAAGAAAGAGCAGCAGGGGTTATAGCATCATCAGCAGGAAATCATGCTCAAGGAGTTGCACTAGGAGCAGCAGCTCAAGGTATAAAAGCAACAATAGTTATGCCAGCAACAGCTCCTTTGGCAAAGATTACAGCAACAAAATCTTATGGTGCAGAGGTTATTTTAGAAGGGGAAGTGTATGACGACGCTTACAGAAAAGCTTTAGAAATTCAAAAAGAAACAGGTGCAACATTTTTACATCCATTTGATGATAAATTTGTAATGGCTGGTCAAGGTACAATCGGTTTAGAGATATTAGAAGATATTCCAGATGTAGATGTAATACTAGTTCCTATTGGTGGAGGAGGTATTATTAGTGGAATAGCAAAGGCTATAAAATCAATAAGACCTGAAGCTAAAGTTATAGGAATTGAAGCAGCTCATGCAGCATCTATGATGGAAGCTGTCAGCTTAAAAGAAGTATGTGAAATTTCTACAAAACCAACTATAGCAGATGGAATAGCTGTAAGAAAAGCTGGATGTGAAACTTTTAAAGTAGTTCAAGAGTGTGTTGATGAAATAGTTACAGTATCAGAGGATGAAATAGCAAAAGCAATACTATTTCTTATGGAAAAAAGTAAGGTTGTAGCAGAAGGTGCTGGAGCAACTGCTGTGGCAGCTATTTTAGCTGGAAAGATAAATGTTAAAAATAAAAAAATATGTGCAGTTATTTCAGGTGGAAACATAGATATAAATCTAATTGAAAGAGTTTTGAACAAAGCTCTAATGTTAGAAGGTAGAAGATATGCTTTTTCAGTAGAGTTATCTGATAAAGTTGGAGAGATGATAAAAGTAGTTGGAGCTATTTGTGAAATGAATGCCAACATTTTAAGTGTTAATCAAACTATGTATAGTGCAAAGTTAGGAATTACATCTCAAGAAGCTAGTTTTGTTTTAGAATGTTTTGATAAAGAACATCAAAAAAAAGTAAAAGAAAAGTTAACTTCGATGGGTTACAGAATATACGAATAAGATAAAGAAAGCTATCAATTGAAATTGATAGCTTTCTTTATTAATTTAGAATTTCTTCCCATTCTTTTAAATTGCGAGGAAAGTTCTGAAGCTGTTCTCCATTTATATAAAACGTTGGAACTACATCAAAGTCATAATCTGCAATTTGAAGGTTTAAGGTTTTGTGTTTTTCTTTAAATTCTCTAGATAAAAGAGCATTTTTAAACTCTTCAGAAGGAATTGAAATAGAATCTGCAATTTGAACAAGAATACTAATATCTCCAATATCTTTATTCAAAACCCAGTAATGATCTAAAACAGCCCTAATATAATCAATACCTTTATCATATTTCTCTGCAATATACAAACCTTCAAAAGCTAGATTTGTTCGTGGTTTTGGATTAATAGTAGGGAAATGAATAAGTATCCCTTCTTCTTTTGCCCAGTTTGCAATATTATTTAAAAAATATTTTTTACCAGCATCATTTACACTAAGTTGAGGATTAGGTTCAGGACATAGCTCATACGGTAAAAATTTAAAATCAGCTTTTAAATTATGTTTTTGCAAAGCTTTTTCTAAAATTTTTTCACCAACAAAACAATATGGACATATAAAATCTAAAATTATATCTATTTTCATAGAAACCTCCAAAATTTAGTTTACAATATTGATCAATACATATTACAAAAATTAAGAAAAAATCCTTTTTTTAAAAAAAAGTTGCCAAAATTATAATATTGTAGTATACTCATTCTAACAATTGAATAGAGGTTAGTTCACTTCCACAAAGGGAGCCTAAGGCCGAGGGCTATGATCTTGTGATCCTGTGAATTAAGTATTGTGACGCTGCCATAACAATACGCTTATTAATTTTTTTATTAAGTTCTCAAAGGCATACTATTTTTTAGTATGCCTTTTCTTTTGGGGTAGATACTAAAAAAATTGGGAGGATAAAAAAATGTCAAAAAAATTAATATTAACATTTTTATCATTATCAACATTAGTACTAGCAAAAACAGAGTACACTGGAGGAAAATATTTAGGAAGAGATATTATAAGTAACCTAGATGTTAATGACTTAGAAAGTGGGAAAACTTATGAATTCTTTTTTGAAGGAACAGAGAATAGCTTAGGAAGTCCTTGGTATATTCCTGTCACAGTTGTTAAAGGAGAGAAATCAGGTGGAAAGTTTTTATTGAATTCTGGTGTCCATGGAAATGAACTTAATCCAATATTAGCAACATATAAAGTAAAAGAAAAATTAAATCCAAAAAATATAAAAGGAACTGTAACAATAGTTCATGGAATGAATATTCCAGGACTGTTAAATAATACAAGAGGATATAAATTTGCAGGAAACTCAGAGAATACTTCTGATTTAAACAGACAGATGGATTCTGGAAAAACAACAGCAATAGACCAAAAATATTCAACGTTGATTTGGCAAAATTTATTATCTAAAAATGCAGACAAAGTAATTGATTTACATACAAGTGGTAAAGGAAGTCAATTTCCATTGTTTGTATATGCAGACTTTAGAAACCCAGATATAAAAAAAATGGCAGAGTTGACAGGCTCAGATATAGTTAAAATGGATAACGGAGAAAAGGGTTCTGTAGAGACATCTTTTGTAGAGTTGTCAATTCCGAGTATAACATTTGAATTAGGGTCTTCTGAAACTCAAGAAGCTGAAATTGTATCAAGAGCAACTAATGGAGTTCTAAATAATCTTATTCATTGGAATTATTTAGAAGGAGAAAATATTGAAAATACGATAGAAACTTTCTATGGAAATACATGGAGTCGTATTCGTGCTGAAAAAGGTGGATTTGTAGAAGCAAAAGTAAAAGTAATGGATAAAGTAAAAAAAGATGATGTTTTATTTATTCAGTATGATACTTTTGGAAATATAGTTAAAGAGTATAAATCACCAAATTCAGGAGTTGTAGCGAGTGTAAAAGATTATCCATATAGTGAACCTGGAGATTCTTTAGGTAGAGTAATAGAGTATGATTCAAACGATAAGGATCAAATCTTGAAATAAAACAAAGAAACTAAATTTCATAAAAGAGATTTAGTTTCTTTATTTTTTTGGATTAATTAATTGATTTAATAATTAATTACACAGAGAATACACAAAATAATAATAAAATTAGAAGAATTTTAAAATTATTAATATTAGGAGGAAAAAGTGAAAAAGTTATTAGGATTACTAGCTTTGCTTTCAACAGCAGCGTTTTCTAGAGAATTAACATTAGAAACTGCAATTGATTTAGCTTTAGAAAATGGAAAAACAATAAAATCAACAGAGCTTTCTAAAGAAAATGCAAA
>JBOFUO010000063.1:0-6161 GCA_051652625.1 Cetobacterium sp. | reverse complement strand
ATAGTATTTTTAGAGAAATAATTTAAAAAAAATAAAAATGATCTTAATTCAGCATCTTTTGAACTTCTTAAATAAAGGCTATTTTTTTGAAAAATTCTATCTCCATCTAAGTTGTCTTCTTCAATACGATTTAAACTCTTTATTACATCATTTTTTCCACCTATATTAGTTGTTAATAAAAGTTCATTCTCGGCATTTACATCCCCTGTAAATACTAGCTCATTAAATCCTGCAAGTGGATTTTTTCCTAAATTTAAAATTAACATTCCTAAATTCCTACTTTTCTCTCTATCTAATATTTTTAAGATATTTTGAGTTAAATATCTCTCACTTTTTATAGTTTTTTCTATATCTTTTTCTCTTTTTGCAATTATAAAGTTTCCTTTTTCTATTTTTAAATATAGAGTGCTTCCATTTGTATATTTTTTTCTATACTCATCTTTTAAAGAATAGATATCATCTGCTTTATCAAAATAAGTTTCTAGCTTATACTTTATAAAAGGATACATATATCCAAAATCTATTACTCCAACACATGTTTTTTTATCAGATATAAAACTACTATCCGATAAAATATATAGATTTTTTACATACTTCAATCCTTTTTCTACTTCAGAATCAATTTTAAAGTCTGCTTTATTTAAAAGAGCTATCGTATTAGTAAAGTTTTTACTACTTATCTCTTCATTAACATATGCTAAATTTATTCTATTATTTAAATAAACTCTTGGATTTTCTTTCGATGTATAAAAAACACCTGCCATAATTGACAAACCACAAAATATGCCTAAAGTTATCTTCAATTTTTTTTTCATCGGTACTCCTTTTTTATAAATTTATCTACTTTTTTTTATTCTTTTTAATTCATTCAGTACTAAATCTATTTTTTCATTTTTACATGATCCCGATGCAAATCTAACCTTTACAATTTCTTTTTTATTAATTAAAACATTACCGCCATCTTCTTCAAAATAATTTAATTTCTTTATTATGTTTCCTGAAGGGCTTACTGCAAAACTTCCACCCCAAAAATCTACACCATCTTCTACTCCAACTCTATTTACCATAACTGTAAAACAAGCATTACTAATTGATGTTGTTTTACAAATAGCTTCCCAAGTATCAGATATCTCTAATCCTTTATTAGATAATCTTGTTGGACTATTAACTATTGTAAAAATTGTATGTGCCCCATCTTGAGCTAATATATAAGAGTTGCTTTGATGGAATCCATCTTCACATATAAGCATTCCAACTCTACCAAACTTTGTATCAAAAGCTCTAACTCTATCTCCTTCTTTAAAGTATCTTCCTTCATCAAAAAGACCATATGTTGGAAGATAAACTTTTCTATGAGTGTGCTTCAACTCTCCGTCCTCTAAATAGAAAGCAGAATTATAGTGATATAAGTCTTCTGCTAACTCTACAGCTCCAAAAATAATAGAAATCTTTTTAGATAGTTCAAGTAATATTGCTGGTACTTTTTGAATAGCGACATCGTATACCATATCTTCTAGTAAATATCCTGTTAAAGATAGTTCTGGGAATACTACTAATTCTGTTCCTTTTTCTATCTCTCTTTCAATAACCTCTACCATTGCATTTAAATTTCTTTCTGTATTTCCTAATACTGGTTTTGTTTGAGCTAAAAAAATATTCATCTCTCTCTCCTTTAGATTAAAGAAACTTTAAGTCCTCAACCGTTGTAATTTTTATATTATCATAGTCACCTATAATGACTTTAACTTTTCCACCAATTCTCTCTACTAGTGAAGAATCATCTGTTCCCAAAAACATATCTTCTCTTGCTTTTTTATAAGCTCTTTTTAAAATTTCACCTCTAAAAATTTGCGGTGTATGCACAGCTATGTACTCTTCTCTTCTAGGTGTTTCTGTTATAGTTCCATCTAAATTTATTTTTTTTATAGTATCCTTTAATGAAACTCCTATTACAGTTCCATCTAAAGTTTTATTTAAAGTTAATAGTTCTAAACTTTCACTTAAATATCTTTCTTTTAGAAAAGGTCTTACACCGTCCTGTATCCCTATTATACTATTATCTTCACAATATTCCAATGCATTTTCTATAGAATATTGTCTTTCACTTCCACCTTTTACAACTTTTTTAATTTTAGAAATATTATACTTTTCGGCTGATGATTTTATAAACTCTATTGAATCTTCTCCTGTTACAACTATAATATCTTTAATTAAAATACTTTTTTGAGCTATTTCTAAGACATGAATAAATAGAGGTTTACCTTCAACTTCTAAAAATTGTTTTGGATAACCTAGATTCATTCTCTTTCCTACACCTGCTGCTGCAACTATTAATGTTATTTTAGAGTCACCACAGTACATCCTATTCCCCCTTCGTTATGTCCTCCTGCTCTGAAGTTTTTAACATAACTAGATGTTTTTAAGAATTCAAGAATACCTGTTCTCAAAGCCCCAGTTCCTTTTCCATGTATAACATATATTTCAGTATAACCATTCATAAGTGCTCTATCCATATATGTTTCTAATTCATAGATACCTTCATCTACAAGTTTACCTCTTAAATCAACCTCATTTTTTACTCTTGTTTTTGTATGAGTACTTATTGGTCTATGCTCTTTTTTCTTAGGTTCAACTACAGTTTTTGCATCATCCATAGATATCTCTAATTTTAATATTCCTGCTTGAATATTTAAAGTTTCTTTATTTAGATTTATTTTATTTACAACAGCATATTGATTTAAGCTAATTACAAATATTCTATCTCCAACTTTATATTCTATTTTTCTAGCAACTTTTGGCTTTATCTCTACATTTTCTATTTTTTCTGATTGTAAGGTAGTTCTTAGCATATTCAATTTCTTTTGAACATCTTTCATCTCTTCTTTAGTTTTATCTTCTTTTTGAATTTTAGTTACAAGTGCAGCTGCTTTATTCTGCATATCTCTCATCATTAGCTCGGCTTTTTCATAAGCTTCTTTTAGGATTTTGTTTTTTTCTTTTTCTAAAATTCTCAATTTCTCTTCATACTCATCTTTATCTTTTTGAGCTTGAACTCTTAACTCTTGTACTTCTAGCTGCATAGCTTCTAATTCTAAAGATTTATCTTTTATATTAGATATCATTCTTTCTACTTTTTTATCTTCATCACTAATATAACTTTTTGCTCTTTCTATAATTACATCAGATACGCCTAATCTTCTTGCAATTGTTAAAGCATTACTTTCTCCAGGTACACCGATTAATAATCTATAAGTTGGTGATAGTGTTTCTACATTAAATTCCATCGATGCAGTTTCTATATCTACTTCATTATAACCATAAGCTTTAACTTCACTATAGTGAGTTGTTATCATTGCCTTACACTTTCTATCTTTTAAGTAATCAATTACAGCCATTGCAAAAGCAGAACCTTCCATTGGGTCTGTTCCTGACCCTAACTCATCTAATAGTACCAACGAAGCTTTTGTAACTGAATTTAAAATTTCTTGAATATTTTTCAAATGAGCTGAGAAAGATGATAAAGATTGTTCTATACTTTGCTCATCTCCAATATCAGCATAAACTCCTCCAAAGAAACCTATACTTGTTTTTTCTGATGCTGGAATTGGTATTCCTGACAATGTCATCAACGTTAGTAATCCAGCTGTTTTTAAAGCAACTGTTTTTCCTCCAGTATTTGGACCTGTTATCAATAAGGTGTTGTAATCTTTTCCAATTTCAAAAGTTAAAGGTACAACTGATGTTGGTTTTATAAAAGGATGTCTTGCATTTACTAAAGATACCATCTCTTTGTTGTTTATTTCAGGTATACTACATTTTTTTTCTATACCGTATTGTGCTTTTCCATTTAGAATATCTAAGTACATAAGTGAAGTTCCAATTTCATTTATTGTTGGAGTATGTAACCTCACTTGGTCTGTTAATCTTAAAAGTATTTTTCTAATCTCTTCTCTTTCTCTAACTTCTAACTCTCTCATTTTGTTATTTAAAGAAACTATTGATATAGGCTCTATAAAGACAGTTGACCCACTAGAAGATCTATCGTGCTCAATTCCTTTAATAAGACCTTTGAAGTCTGTTTTGATAGGTATAACGCTTCTACCATCTCTCATTGTTACTATCTTCTCTTGAATAGCTTTTGCAAAATTTGGATTTGTGAAAAGTTCCTCAAATTTTCTTTTTATAGTTCCTACCATATTCTTCTTTTGTAATCTTAACTCTCTCAACTCAATCGAAGCATCATCTTTTATATTTTTTTCAGGATCTACAGCTTTATTTATTAAATCTTCAATATTTTTAAGAGTAGGAACAGACATAAACTTTGTTCTCAGACTTTTATATTTTTCTAAAGTTTCTAATCTACCCTTAAACATTCTAAAAATTCTTAAATTTATATTTAACGACCATAAGTCTTCAGTTTCTAAATACATTCCTAATAGTTGTGATTTTTTTGTTATATTATTTAAATCCTTCATACCTGTTGCTTCAAATCCACCGTCAAATTTTAAAAAATCCATAAAGTCATTTACAATTTCAAGCTCTTTTTTTAATGAATTTATATCTTTAAATGGTTCTAAATCTATTATTTTTTCTTGGTTTTCTTCAATTGTTATATAATGTGATAACTCTTCTCTTAACTTATTAAACTCTAACACTCTATAGCTATGATTATTCATTTTACGCATCACCTTTTCTATATATATTTTATCTAGTTATTATATCATATTTAATGTCTTTTATAAACTATTCGAAATAATTTAAAAAATACCTTGATATTTTGTTTTTATAATGGTATAATTATTTGCATGTTATAACGAAAGCGAGGTGTAATAGAATGCAAAGATGTGAAATTACTGGAAAAGGAATAACTTTCGGAAACCAAATCTCTCACTCTCATAGAGTAACTGGAAGAATTTGGAGACCAAACCTTCAAACAACTAAAGTTGTTATCAATGGTGTTGTTGTTAAAGTTAAAGTTTGTACTAAAACTTTAAAATCTTTAAAGGCTGCTAACGAAGTTGAAGTTATGCAAATCCTTAAAGCTAACGCTGATACTTTAAGTCCTAGACTTCAAAAAGTATTAAGCAAATAATGCTTATAAAAAAAGACAGCTTTAAATAAAAAAGCCTGTCTTTTTTTTATTTTTGTAACAAAACAGCTATATAAAAAGAACTCTTATGACTCTTTTTATATAGCTGTTTTGTTTTTATATAGACCCAAAAAAGAAAAAGAGATTGTAGATAAATCTACAATCTCATTAATTTTACTTCTCTACTCTTGTATATGGAACAAGTGCAATGTTTCTAGCTCTTTTAATAGCTTTAGCTATCTTTCTTTGTAACTTAGCGTTAGCTCCAGTTACTCTAGAAGGATTGATTCTTCCTTTATCAGAAATGAATCTCTTTAATAGATCTACATTTTTGTAATCGATTTCTTCAGCTTTAACTCTTAACTTAGCTCTTCTTCTTCTGAATTCTGCCATTCTAATAACCTCCTTATTTGAGAATAAACGTTTTTTAGTGCGATTAGTCGTTCTTAACTACCATGTATCTTATAACTTCTTCAGTTATGTTAAGCTTTGACTCAACCTCAGTTAACTTAGTACCGTCCATCTCTAAAGTAGTTAGTACGTAGAATCCTGTTTTCTTCTTATCGATTGGATAAGCAAGCTTTCTCTCTCCCCACTTCTCAGATTTAAGAATAGTTGCTCCAGCGTTTGTTAATATAGTATTAACTTTAGCGATTACAGCTTCTTTTCCTTCCTCTAATATAGTTGGATTGATTATGAACATTAATTCATACTTTTTCATTTTATTACCTCCTCCCTATGGTTTTAGCCCAAAATACAATATGATTCTGAGCAGGGTATTATTTATTTTAGCACACAATAAATACTTTTACAAGTTTTTTTTCTGTGTTTTATCTTATCTGCTCGCTCTAATCCAAGGCGGTAAATCTAGTTCATCTCTAACTTCAGCTGTCTCCTCTACTTTTGGAACCTCTGGTTTCTTTTCAACATTTATAAAAGATTCAGTTTTTTCTTGCTCATCACCAAAACTATTCGCAATAATTGTAACTTGAATTCTATCTCCGTAAGATTCATCAGCAGTAATACCAAACATAATATCTTCTGCTGTTTTTCCAGCTGCTTCTTTAACTAT
>JBOFUO010000062.1:0-5981 GCA_051652625.1 Cetobacterium sp. | reverse complement strand
CCTGAAATTGTAATTGCAATTGTATTTTTATTCATCTATACCTCCAATAATTTTAAAACAATTCACTTTCTAATTCTAATAAAATGCTCTCAATTCTAGTTAGTTTTTTATTATTAAAATTTTTAGAACTGATAGTTTTAGTAATTTCTTTTAATTTTTGTTTGATTTCTAATTTTTTAGTAATTTGTATTGATTTGATAGAGTTGTCCTTAGAATTTTCTTTAAACTCTTTTAATTTTTCTTTTGGGTTACTTGATTGAAGTATTTCTATTACATCGTCTGAATTCTCAATTTTCTTGATATCTTTGATAAATCTATCTGGAAGTCTGTATACTTCGGTAGAGTTGTATTGCAAAGATAGCTCTCTTCTATCAAGACATAAATATACAAAATCTTTTTTAAAACCTAATAGTTCATACCATTTTCCAAAAGCCCCATTTTTGTTGTTTGAAAATATTTTATGAGCTTCTAAAAATACTTCTCCAAAATCTTTTAAATTCTCTTTCAAAAGATTTCCAGTATGAGTTGCTTTTTTTTCTAATTCGATTAAGCTTTCTTTGTCATCTAGGTGAAATTCACTATAATCAAATTTTGAATTAAAAACCTCTTTTTTGATTGTGACTTCGCTTTTTTTGTAATTAGCTAGCAATCCCATTTTGTAATTTCCTCCACTAAGTTTTTATAATCTTCTGCTGCTGTGCATGAAGAATCAATTTCATAAATAGATTCTTTTGTAAGTCCTAATAGATTTAACTTAGAGCAAGTTCTTATGATTGTTTTTGTTGTTTTAAAATTTTCTTTCAAGTGTTCTGAGATTTCTTTACTCACTTTTTTTCTTTTATCAAGCTTTGTTGGTAAAATTAAAGTGTTTTTAATACTAATCTCAAGATCCTCTTCTGTTCCTTCGAGTGTTTGAATTAAAAGATTTAAACCATCTAGAGCTAACAGCTCGGTTTCACAAGGAATTAAAACATGATTTGATGCATAAAGAGCATTAACAGTAAATAGATTCATACTTGGAGGGCAGTCTATGATTATATAATCATAAGTTTCAGCTAGTTTGTTTATAGCTTTTTTTAATAATTTTTCTGTTCCAAATTTTGAAGACAACTGTCTTTCTGCTAAATTTAAAATTAGGTTAGATGGGATTATGTCAAAATTTTTAGTCTTAATAACAACATCG
Organism: Cetobacterium sp.; assembly: GCA_051652625.1. Classification (GTDB taxonomy): domain Bacteria; phylum Fusobacteriota; class Fusobacteriia; order Fusobacteriales; family Fusobacteriaceae; genus Cetobacterium_A. Next base: position 4,798 of record JBOFUO010000062.1, on the reverse strand, counting down.
TTTATGTTTTTTTGATCTACTAAAATATCTTTGATTGTAAATTCAGATGGTTCAGTTAAAGCTGTAAAAGTTAAACTAGCTTGTGGATCTGTATCGATTAAAAGAACTTTTTTATTTTGTAAAGTTAATCCAGAACCAATGCAATGAGATGTTGTTGTTTTACCTACTCCACCTTTGAAATTAATTATCGAAATTATTTTAGTCATTTTCCCCTCCTAACTCTGTAATTTTATTCTGTATCAAATTATTTTTTAAATCCTAATTTTATTCTAAAACTTTCGAATTATATTTTACAATATTTTTTTTTTAAAGTCAACTAGATTGAGTTTTAAGATTTAAAAATTATTAGAACTTTTTGTGTAAATTTGCATTGTATATAGTTGTTATATATTGTTATATATTGTTATATATTGTTGTGTACAAAAAAAAACGCAAAAAAACGCTCGATAGCCCTTGATTTATATGGGCTTGTAGCGATTTTGGTCGTTCGTCATTAGGTGGGAGTATTTCTCGTCATTAGGTGGGAGTATCTCTCGTCATTAGGTGGGAGTATCTCTCGTCATTAGGTGGGAGTATCTCTCGTCATTAGGTGGGAGTACTTTGTAAAAAAGTGTTTTTATCAACATTAGGTGGGAGTAAAATAAAGAAAAAACACTATTTCGTCATTAGGTGGGAGCTTTTTTTCTTGAAAAAAGCAAAAAAAAAGGGTATAATCTGTTAAAATTACAAAAAAAAGTTTTAAAAAAGGGAGATACTCCCACCTAATGACGAAAAAACTGTTGGAGTTGATTTTATGAAAATAGTGAGAAGAAAAAGAAATAATTTAAATTTTCAAGAGGTAATTGATACACCAGAAACAGAAATTGTAGAAGAAAATATAACTTTGGATGAAAGTTTTATAAAAAATAGAGAGCTTATACGTATGGATATGAATATTATTCAATATCCAATATTTAGTAAAAATACAAAAAGAAAAACAAATCAAATAATCAAATATTATTTTAATAATAATCGAGATACTTATATAACTGTTACTCCAGCTTCGGGCTATCATATTCCAGGAGAGATGGAGGAAAAAGTTTTTATAGCTTTGATGAAAATAATGAAAAATCGAGGTATGCCACAAAAATTTTGGGTAACTCTAAGTGAATTAAAAAATGAGCTAGATTTAAATACAAATCGAGCAAATGAATTGATAAAAAAAAGTTTATTGAGAATAGCAAATACATTTTATAGCTTTAAAAATACAATGTATTTTAATGAAATGAAGTCTGTTCTGAAAGAGGAAATAACAAGGTCTATTTTTGAACTAGATATTATTAGTTTGGAAAAAAAAGAGAACACAAAAATAAAAAATGAAGTAAACGATAAAAGAATTAAAGAGATTTATCAAATAAAAATATCAGACTTTTTTTATCAGAATATATTAACAAAAGGGTATTTGGTTTATGATGCAGCTGTTTTGTTGAATATTGAATCAAGTACAGCTAGAACTATATATATGTTGATTGAAAAGCTACGTTTCAACGAGATTTATCTACGAATAGACATCATATATTTAATCAAAAGAATCCCATTAAAATTTGATAAAACAAATATGGGAAGAACTGTAAAAACTTTGATGAATAATTTTTCAGAACTAAAAGAAAAAGGCTTAATAAAAGATTTTAGTTTACAAAAAGATGGAACATGGGAAAGTTCGGAAGTGGAAATCTTTTTTTATGATTTCACAGTTGAAGACAAACAACAGAGATTTTTTGATGATTTAAATGAATTTAGACACTTGAGTCAAAGTCAACTTTTGGTAAGTCATACAGAAAATAAAGACCTCCAAGAAGATAGTAAATCACCATTAAAAAACTTTGTAAATGTGACCTCTGATATGGTTGATGAAGTTTTAAATTTGATGCCATTAAAAGCTAAAAGTTTGAAAACAATGCCAAAAACAATAAAAGAATCAATTGAAAATTATGGGTTAGAAAAAGTTCAAAAAGTAGCGGTTTATATGAAAAAAAATCGAGTAGATAAGGTTAGAGCTTATTTTTTAAAAGCTCTAGAAAATGATTGGACAAAAGACGAAGAGTTAGTAAAAATAATTTCAAAAACAATAGTTTCTGAGGTAGTAGAAGATGTTTTACCAGAAACACCACCTCAAGACAACAGTGAAGTAATAGAAAAATTTAATAGTTTAAGTGAAGCAGAAAAAGCTGAAATAGAAAGGGCTGCATACTCTCACTATATAAAAAAATGTGGTCAAGATACAAAAATCCAAAAAATTGCTTTTAGAGCTGCAAAGAAAACTCTTATTGGTGATTATTTATCAGAGTCAGAATATTTTGAAACTCTTCTAAAGAATAAAGATTTAAAAATGGATTTAACAGACGCTATAGAAGTCATACCTCAAGCTAAAAAACAGTTATCAAAGTTAACTTTAAAAGAGATATATCGTTCTCTAAATGAAAAAGTTAATTTTTATTCTGGACTGTTTAATATGGAGGCAGAGGATGAGATGACTTTAAGATTAGAAGCTGGAAAAGAAGTCTTATTACAAGAAAGTATAGAATCCTTAACAGAAGAGGATATAGTAGAAATGGTAAGAGTTGTTGTTTTAAAAATAAACAGCCATAAAAAATAGATTTTGGTTAAAAAGATATCTTCGGTCATGACCGAAGATATTTTTTTATTTGTTTTTTTACAGAGAAGAAGCTTTAGAAATCAATCTAGAATGAATAGATTCACCTACAGTAACACCAAATAATTTAATATATTCAATAACAATATCTTCAACAGCTGGATAACTTTTTAACTCTTTAGAAGAAACAAAAGAACTATACTCTTCTCCTCCTAGAGCTATAAAATCAGTCATAGCAATATTATAATAATTCTCTAAACATATTGCCGTTTTGTTTTGAAAGACTCTCTCTATTCTATTCATAGGCTCTTTATTGCTGTCAAAAACTATTTCCAATCCAGCTACCTGAGCCATTCCGCCTAAAGAGTTTGGAAAAGCTTTTAAACCATTTTCAAGAGCTTTAATTAAATCTTCACCATTTATCATCTTTGTAACAATATAATTTCCGAAAGGAATAGCTTTAACTACATCTCCAATTCTAATGTCTCCAGCTTTAATAGAATCTCTAATACTTCCTCCATTTATCAAAACAGCATCACATCCTGTTTTCCATAGAATAGCATCAGTTATTAGTTGAGTAAAATTGGTTTCTCGAGAACGAACAACTTCTCTTTCTCCAATCAAATCAAAAAGAGTTTTTCCAATAACAGTATTTGTAATATTTTCCTGAGATTTTAAAATATTTTTCATTTTATTTTCAATAGTAATATTGCTCTTATAGTTTTCAAAATCCTCGGTTTTAAGTAGTTTATAGTCTAGTGTATGATTATTTTTTAGTAAATCTAGTTTCACTTTAATAATTGATATTTTGTTATTATAGTTTCCTGTTTGGCTTATTAAAGTTTTATTTATAATTTTTTTAGTATGAAAAGTTGTGTGGCTATGACCATCTAAAATTAAATTTATCTCTGGAAATTTTTCTGCTAAATAAAAGCTGGTATTGTTTTCATAAGAACTAACATCACATCCTAGATGTGTAACAGCAACGTAAAATTTGATATTTTCATTTTCTAATTTTTTTAAAAGGTTTTGAATTGCTTTTTCTGGTTCTAAAAATTGCATGTTTTTGATGTTTTTAGAGTTTGTTTTATAATAAGTTTCAGGAGTTAAAACTCCAAAAAAACATATTTTTGAACCGTTTAAGTCTATAATATCATATTGAAGAATATCTTCGTTAGGGGATTCGTTGTGAGTAAAGTTTAAACCTAGAGTTTTATAATTTTGTAATTTCAAAAGTTTCATTAACTGCTCATAACCATAATTGAAATCATGATTACCTAGAGTTACATAATCAAATTTTAGAGAATTAAAAAGCTCAACTATTGATTCACCTTTTGATAGATTAGCAAAAGATGTACCGTGTATTGTATCTCCTGAATCAATTAAGAAAACCCTTCCATTTTTTTTATCATTACGTAGATTTTCTAAAAACGTAAAAAGTTTTGCAAAACTAATAGTGTTATTTTCTCCAGTAACCCTACCGTGAATATCATTAAGATGTACAAAAGTTAAGTCATAATTATTCATAGTCAAAGAGAATCCTCCTAAAATTATTTTCTACTATTTTAGCATTAATCATTCAAAAAAAATAGAACATTCTATTTTTCAATTGTTTATAATTTTTTATATATTATATAGTGCGTATTTATATTTTATTATTAGTTTATGTTTATAACATTTAGGACCATCATTTAGCTCAATAAAATCAACGTAAAAATGAAGGATACCACGAAGTTTTGTCAGAAATAAAATACCACGAATTTATTTAAAAATTTCGTTGTATTTTAATGTTAAATATAGTATATTTTAAGTAGCAGATTTTGAGTGAAAATAAGGAAGGAGAATATTTTGAACGATAACTTAAAATATGAAATGGTAGAATATTCAAAAGATGTCGCAACAAGTATAAATGAGTTTTCAGCATATGAATTAGATATTTTTCTATATTTGGTTTATATTTCTAGAAGTATGTTAGATAATAGAAAGGTTTCTGAAGCAGAAAATTTGAAATTAGAACTTCCAGCATCGATGATAAAAAAATTCTTAACTGGAGCACACAATTCTAGAGTAAAAAAAGCTATAGAAAATATATTTGATACAAAAGTTTACTTAAAAAACGATAAGCACACAAAAGTAAGACATTTATTTGAAGGATTAGATTATAGT
>JBOFUO010000061.1:0-17929 GCA_051652625.1 Cetobacterium sp. | reverse complement strand
TTCCTCTTAATTGAGCTGCCTCTGGATATCTTGGTTCTCTGTTGTTTTGATCCCACTTAGCAACAACATCTCCATCTTCTACTCCCAACTTATACCCACTTGGTAAACCTGCTATTCCACTTTTTTCAACCATAGTTTTAAAATTTAACTCTTCTTCTCTCTCTCCTTGAAAAGCTATTTCTCTAGAATCATCATCTAATTCAGTTTCTACAGTTTTTTCTAAAATAGTATCATCTTTAGATATTGTTATATTTTTAGTAATATCTGTTTCTGATTTTTGTTGTAATTCTTCTAAATTATTTTTATCTAAAAGCTGATTTTTCAAATCACTATTAACCTCTCTTATAGAAGATTTCTCAATAGCTAAAAATTCTGTTTCTCTTTTCGTTATGTTTTTAGCTAAATCATCTAATGATAATTTCTTTACTTCTTTTACTTCTTTTACCTCTATTTTTTTCTCTATTGGTTTTGAGTTTTCTTTAGGTACTGTTTTCTTTATTTCTTTTACTGGAGTAACTTTTTTCTTAGGTTCAGTTTTTGTCACTGTTTTCTTTTGAGCAGTTTCGATAGCTACTAAGCCTACTTTCAATTTTTTATCCACTATCTTATCAACTTTAATCCCTGGAACTAAAAACAAAATAATAAAGTTTATAACTATTGATATAATAAGTATTTTGAAATCGCTATTTTGTCTCTTCATAGATGCCCCTACTTTCCAGGCGAAGCTGTATCTATATCTAAAGAGATAGCTCCCGCCTCTTTGGCTGCTGTCATTGCCTCTACTATTATTCCATGACTTACCGTTTTATCAGCACTTATTATTACATTTTTATCTTCTGATTCTTTTAGTTTATTTATTAAAGTATTTTTTAAGTTTTTTTCGTTAATGGACTCTCTTTTATTTACACCCTTTTCCTTATAACTTATGAAATATTCTCTATTTTTAGTTATTATTACCTGTAATTCATTAACTGGCTTAGCACTTTTTACAGTAGATGTAGGTAAATCTATTTTTATACTACTATTTACATCTTCAAAAGTTGTAGCAACCAAGAAGAATATTAATAGTAAAAACACTACATCTATTAAGGGAGTTAATTCAAGTATCAAAGAATTGCCTGATCTTCTTTTAATTCTATTAAGTTTCATTCTCCCTCTCCTTTATTTTCTGAAATAGTTTATTAGTTCTGCACTACCTTTTTCCATATCGTTTATTTGATCATCTATTTTTTTATTAAAATAGTTATACAAAATTATTGATGGTATTGCAACAAATAATCCTCCAGCCGTTGTTAATAAAGCTTGAGATATTCCACTTGCTAAAACTGAAGCATCCCCTGTTCCATGTAGTGATACAGCTTGGAAAGCCTTAATCATTCCAGTAACTGTTCCTAACAATCCAATTAAAGGAGTTGTATGAGCTACAACAGATAATAACCACATATTTTTTTCTAACTTTGGAATTTGTGATAATGCAATTTCTCTTGCTTTCTCTTCTAAAGTTTCTACATTTGTACTTCTAGTTTTATACCAATATATTAACACCTCTTTTATTACTTTTGCAGTAGAACTCTTTTGATTCCCTAAAGCTGTTATAGCTCCTTTTATATCATTTTTTTCAATTGCATTACGTAATATAGGTCTTATTCTTGACATATCTATATTTTCATTTGTTTTGAAATAAATTGCTCTTTCAATTATTGCATAAACACCTAATATTGACATAAAAACTATAAAATACATTAGTATTCCACCATTTACTAACCAGTACATCTCAAACCTCCCACTTTCCCTATCGAATTTTATTTATAATGCTATTCCCAATGTTATTAAAGCTACAGCTCCAATTATATATCTCCAAATTGGAGTTTTTCTTTCTGTTTCTAAAAGACTTTTATTCATTGAATCATTATTTTCATCTAGTTGAATAACTTGCTTTTGATCTTTAAATTTATCTGCACTTATATTCGTATCTTCTATTTTGATAACCTTTTTTTCTAATTGAAGATTACTTTCTTTTGGATAACTTTCTAACTGCTCTTTATTAACTCCAATTACTTGTTTGTCAATAATAACATTTTCATTAGCAAAAACCCCTAAAGATAAAACCATTAATCCTGTCATAACTAATTTTTTCATATACTCTCTCCTCCGTTAAAAAAATCTTTGTATTTTTCTGAAAGTTTTACATTCTCTTTTTTTAGTTGTTCATAATAATCTTTTGCAAGAGCTTTTTTTTCTAATTTTAAATTTAAAAATATTAATTTTTCTAAGAAGTAATCTTTATTTTTACTTTCTGTTTTTAAAAGTTCATCATACTGAGCTACTGCATCTGTAAAGCTATTTAAAGCTTCATATCCTTCTGCTGACCTTATTTTAGATTCTAAAGCAAATTCACTTCCAGGATAAAGTAAATATAATTTTGTATAATTTCTTACTGCATCATTTATTAGTCCTGTTTCCCTATCTATATTTGCTACTGCATATAAAGCTTTATCCTTATATGAACTATTTTCTAAAGAAAGTACACTGTTATAATAATCTTTTGCAGTTGGATATTCTTTTTTAGAATAATAGTAACTTCCTAAACCTACTGAAGAAAAATCTTTGTACGAATCGACTGTTAATAATTTTTCATATTCAACTTTTGCTAATTCTATTTTATTTTCTCTTTCAAAATGTTTTGCCATATAATAACTTTTTTTATCATCATTAGTTATTTTATTAATCCATTCTAATTCTTTCTGTAAATTTTTTGTACTTTGAGATAGCTCTATAATTTTTAAAAGAGACTTCTCTTTTAGACCATCATCTTTTGTTTCACTATAAAGTTTTTCATAAGTTTTTAATCCACTATCACTATTACCAGTAGATCCAAGCAACTCACCTTCCATTAAAAGAATGTTGTCTTTAAGTTTAGAAGATGTATACAGATTTAAGAATTCTTTACTTTTTATATCAAATTGTGAGAGATTCTTTAATAAGTATAATGAAGATATTTCCCAATATAGTCCTTTTTCTCTATATTCTATACTTTTAGAGTTTTGAGCACTTATTTTATAAGCTTCAACTGCTTCGGCATATTTTTTTTCAGTGTAATAAGTTTCTCCTATTTGGAACTGAGCGTAGTCTCCCATATTAGAAACTAATTTTAATTTTTCAAAATACTCTCTCGCTTTTTCTGGATTATCTATTCTAAAATAACTTATTGCAACTTTATCTACAACATCTTCCAAAGCAAACAAATTATCTCCAGTTATATACATTTCTCCTAAAGTTATAGCATCTTCATATTTTTCCCATAAGAAATAATTTTTAATTATATTGTATTTTGATTTTTCATATAAAGCTTTTGGTACATTTTCAGCTGTTTCTATTTGCTTAAAATACATATCTGATTCTTCATATCTACCCATTCCCATTGTTGCAATACCTTTTTGGTAAGTATTATCTAATGAAGCTTCTTGCATATTTAAATACTCCATAACCTCATTATATTTCTTTTGAGCTATCATAACTTCAATTAAATTTCCAACTATATCTGCATCTCTATTTGTTGCTAAATAGTTTTTATAAAGGTTTATAGCTTTTTCTCCTTCTCCTTGAGCTAAAAGATTATCTGATGTTATAATTGTAATATTCTTTTTATACTCTTGATCTGTTGGATACTTACTATTAAACTCTGAAATTAAAATATTTGTTTTAGCTCTGTCTTTTATTTTGCTTAAAGTTATAATTAGTCTATATAAAGATTCTTTTGTAGGAGAGATATTATTATTTTTTCTATAATATTCTTCTGCAATTTTAAATTGTCCCTCTTCAAATGATGAAGCTGCAATTAAATTATTAACAGCTAACTCTTCATCTCTTTTTAGATTCAAACCATTTACTAACGTTCTATTTTCTAAAACCCATTTGTAGTTTTTATTTAAATATTCGATAGAAAGTTGATAGTATATACTCTCATTTTTATACTTTGTATTAGCTAATTTTCTAAAGTTTTCAAGTGAAGTTTTATAATTTTTTAATCTATATTGTGATAGTGCTATTCCATAAATTACATCCGTGTCTTTATTGATAATTTTATTATAATATTCTAAAGCTTTATCACTTGAGCCTTTTACTATATAAAAATCTCCAAAACTTTTTAATGATGTATCATACATTTTTTTATCTGAAGATAATGATGATAAAATACCTTCAGCAGCATTCACATTTCCTTCTTTTAAATAAATCTCTATCATTGTTAAAACTGATAACATTTTATATTCTGAATTTTCTTTACTTTCTTTTACTTTTTGAAAATGATTCAACGCTTTCGATGATTCATTTGTCTTATAGTATGATGACCCGTATAAATAACTAACTAAATTTTGATTTATTCCAACTTTTGAGCCTCTATAATATTCATCTAAATAAACTATTGTTTTTATATATTGTGAATTATTATAAGCTGCTAAAGCGAGGTTTAAAACTACATCTTCATAGTTTTTACCTTGTAAACTAAGAGCACTTGATAACTCTCTTTGAGCTCTTATATAGTCTTTGTTATCTATATAGCCTTTTCCTATAGAAAGTAAGGCTTCTTCATAATTATCTTTTCCTTCTGCCGTTGTTTTATTGATTAAGTTTGCAGCTTTTATTGCTGTTTCAAAATCTTTTAACCCTATATAAGATTTAGATAAATATAAATATATGCTATTCATTTCATTTTGATTTAATTTTAACTCTTTTAAACATCCATTTAAAGTATTTATTGCCTCTGAATATCTTTTTTCAACATAGTAAACTTGACCCATTCTAATTCTAATGTTTTTTATAAATTTTGAACGCGGATATTTTGTTATAAAATTATTTGATTCTTGAATTGCTAATGAATATTTTTTTTGAATAAATAGTTCATCTAAAAATTTAACATCTTCTTTTTCTGAAGCTAATAACCCCGAACAAATTAAAAGTCCCGCAATAAATAATTTAAGTTTTCTCACGTTGTCCCCACCTCTCTTAATACTTTTCTGATTTCATCAATATCCACCCTAGTATCTTTACATGGACCTTTTATAATTTTATTAAAAACACCATATACCAATATTGGAAAGCTATCTCTAATTCCAGAAGTTAAATCTCTTTTACAAGCTACTGCTATCACTAAATCAGGTCTATATTCTTTTAAATAAATTCTAGCAAGAGTCCCTCCAGTAGCTACTTTTACATCAATTTTATTAAATTCATTTTTTAATTTTACAATTTCAGATATATCACAAAGTCCACATTTTTTACAATTTTCAACATTATTAGTTATTTTTAGATTACAATTATATTTTTGTATACAGTGTGGTAACAATATTGCAACTTTATTTATCTTTGTTTTCTTCAATATTTTCAAAACTCTTTTATTGTTAAAATTTACAAAATTATTTGCACTGCTATTATCATTTGAATTTTTATTTTTTATTTCATTTAATAAATACATAAAATACTTAAATTCATATAAAGTTTTCAACACATAAAATTTGCTCATTATTTCTCCTTAAATGAAAAAATATTACCCAAATTATATCACAAAGAATTTATCTTTGCAAAACAAAAAAACTAGCTTAACTTATAAGCTAGTTTTTTTCTAGGCTTTCAAAGCTAAAGGCATTACAATATAAGTATAATTATCTTCACCTGTATTTCTTGTTCTTACAGCACTATTTGATGTCGTAAATTCTAGTACAATTTCTTCTTTGTCACTTGATTGAACAAATTCTAATAAAAACTTTACATTTAAAGATATTTTTAAATCATCTCCATCATAATTTGTTTTTAATACCTCTTTTGCTTTTGCAATTTCTCCAATTCCTTCAATATCAATAACTCCATTAGATAAAGTAAATATCGCTCCAAACTTAGATTCTGAATTGTTTTTTACAAAAATTTGAATTCTCTTTAACATTTTTTCAAAATCAACTCTTTTTATTTCTAACTTTTTATTATATCCACTTGCTTCTAATATTGTTTTATAATTTGGAAAGGCTAAATCAATAACTCTACTTACTATTGATATATTTCCTAATTTAAAGTATAATTGTTTATTTTTTTGAGTAAATGCAATTTCTTCTTCATTTCCATTTCTTAACAATTTTGAAATTGCATCAATTGTATTTATAGGAATGCTAACTTTAAATGTTTCTACACTATCTACATATTCATGCTCTAAATATGTTAGACGATAAGTATCTGTAGATATAAATTTAATCTTATTTTCTTCAATTTCCAATCTGATACAATTTATTGATAAATTATCACTCGACATTGATGCTGAAAATTTAATTTTATCAAAATAATCAGCTAAATCTAATTTTTTTAATTTGAATTTAAATTCTTCATCTTTTAATTCTGGTTCTTGAATTCTAGGGAATTCTTCTGCATTCATAAGAGTAAACTCTGAAGCAGAATCAGATGTTTCAATTGTTAAAATATCTTCTTCAATATTTAAAGTAATCTCTTCATCTTTTATCTCTTTTAGATATTCTTCAACTAGATTATGTTGAAAAACTGCTTTTCCTTCTTTCAATATTTCACAATTCATGTGAGTAGATATTGTCAGTTCTAAATTTGTTCCACAAAACCAAAGTTTATTTTCTTTAGTTTCCATATATACATATGAAATTATTGGTCTTATTTTATTTTCATTTATGGCTTTTTCTACAATTTTTATTTTTTTTAGAAATTCCAATCTATTAACTTTTAAAATCAATTGCTAATCCTCCTTGCTTTTAATAGTAATAGTTTCCTTTTAGTAAGTCACTATAACGTTTTCTTAATTTTTCTAGTGTTTTTTGTTCTATTTGTCTTACACGCTCTCTTGTGATGCTAAAGCTTTGACCTATGTCTTCTAAAGTATGTATTTGATTTCCATCAAATCCAAATCTTAGTTTTAAAATTTGCTTTTCTCTTTCACTTAATTTATTTAAAATTTCATCAATCTGTTCTCTGCTCATTGCTCTGATTATGTTGTTTTCTAAATCATTATGCATTTCGCTTGCTATTGTATCTTCTAAACATATATCCTCTCCAATTGGAGAACTTAAAGATACTGTTTCTTGAAACTCTACCATCAAATCTTGAACTTTTTCTAAGCTGATATTTAACATATCTGAGATTTCATAAATACTTGGATAATCACCTTTTGACATAACACTTTCCATTATGAATCTATTTATTTTATTTAACATATCATGTTTATAAGATGGAATTCTAATTTCCCGTCCTTTACTTATTATAGCTTTACTTATAGCTTGTTTTATCCACCAAACTGCATAAGTTGAAAATCTATATCCCATTTCTATATCAAATTTTTCAATAGCATGAATAAGTCCAAAGTTTCCTTCACTTATTAAGTCAATAAAACTCAGACCCTTATTTCCATATTTTTTAGCAACATTAACAACTAACCTTAAATTACATAAAATCAAATGCTCTCTTGCATCAACATCACCATTTTTTGCTCTTTTTAACAGTGCCACTTCTTCATCTTTGTTTAACACTTCATACTTTTTTATATCATCTAGATAAAACGAAACTAAATCTTTTTCAGTCATATACACCCCATATCCCTCTTTAGTTATCTTTTTCTATTTTTCTATTTTCCGTGTTACTTTATAAGTTATTTCGAGTTTTTAATAAAACTCTCCTTTTAATTCTCTTGTCATTAACTCTTTAACTTTTTCTTTTGTATCTGCTCCCTCGTATATTATTGCATAAATAGCTTCTACTATAGGCATACTTATTCCTAACTCAAGTTTTTTAGTGTATACAGCCTTAACTGTTGGTACACCTTCCGCTACCATTATCATACTTTTTAAAATATCTTCTATTTTTTCTCCTTTTCCAAGTCTCTCTCCAACATGTCTATTTCTGCTGTGTTGACTTGCACAAGTTACAACTAGATCCCCTATTCCAGTTAAACCAGAGAATGTTCTTTCATTAGCTCCCATGACTTTACCAAATCTTATCATTTCTGCTATTCCTCTTGTTATCAAAGCTGCTTTTGCATTATCTCCATATCCCAATCCATCAGCTATTCCTGCACCTATAGCCAGGCAATTTTTTACTGCTCCACCTAACTCTACTCCTGCTATATCCTCACTTACATAAACTCTAAAAGTTTCAGTGTTAAATAAATCTTGAACTTTTTTAGCATTTTCTAATTCTCCTGCTGCAACAATTGTTGTTGGTAACTCTTGAGCTACCTCTTCAGCATGAGTTGGACCAGATAAAATAACTATATTTTTATGATATTTACCTTTTATTTCATCTTTCATTACATGTGATAAAGTTTTTCCGCTAGAAACTTCTAAACCTTTTGCTGTGTTAATTAAAATCATTCCCTCTTCAATTTGAGGTGATACTTTTGAAATCACTCCTCTTAAAACTTGAGAAGGAACTGAAAATATAATATATTTAACGTCTGATAAAAGTCCATCTAATTGAGATGAAATTTTTAAATTTTCTGGAAATTTAACTCCTGGAAGCAATCTTTTATTTTCTTTGTCTAAAGATAATTTTTCAGCAATCTCTTTGTTGTATTCCCACATTGTAACTTCATAACCTTTTTTTGCTAAAATCATTCCTAAAGCTGTTCCCCAGCTTCCTGCTCCTATTACAACTACCTTTTCCATTTAATTTATCTCCTTACTTTAAATTAAATTTGTTTTCTTTTCCTTTTATTAATCTTTCTATATTTGCTTTATGCTTATAAATAACAAATACTCCAACGATTAAAGATATTACAATTAATGGTGTTCTTGTTGTTGTATCTCTAACAGGTAAAAAATATGCTAAAACAGGAAGTAATCCTGAACAAACAACTGACCCTAAAGATATATATTTACTAATTCCAACAATCAAGATGAATATCAAAACTAACATTCCTACCACTTTTGGCATTAAGAAAAGAAAAACACCTAAGCTTGTAGCAACTCCTTTTCCACCTTTAAATTGTAAAAAGAATGAAAAAGTATGCCCTAATATTGCTATTAATCCTAGCAATATTATATATACTCCATCTACTCCAAATATGCTCGCTAAGTAAAGTGGAATATAACCTTTTAATGCATCTAATATAAGAACCATTATACCATACTTTGGCCCTAAAATTCTATAAGCATTTGTTGCTCCTGAATTTTTGCTACCATGCTCTCTTATATCAATATTTTTAGTACTTTTTCCTAACCATACTCCAGAAGGTAATGACCCAAATATATAAGCAATTACTGAAAATATTAAAAACTTTTCCATAAAGTCCTCCTATTTTTTAACTAATCTTCCCACTACTTCTATATGACTTGTTTGTGGAAACATATCGACAGGTTTTACTCTAACCAAACTATATCCTTCCTTCTCTAACAATTCTATATCTCTAGCAAATGTTGATGGATTACAAGATATATATATAATCTCTTTTATTCCAACTTTAGCTATATTTAGAAGACTTTCCTCATCAATACCTTTTCTAGGAGGATCTAATATAATTGAATCTATAGATTCTTTCTTTATTAACTTTCCTAGCTCTTTATTTATATCTCCACATATAAAATCTACATTTTCGATTTTATTCTCTTTCGCAGTTTGCATACCATCTTTTACAGCAGCTTCTATTATCTCTATAGAATAAACCTTCTTAGCATTTTTAGATAATATCATACCTATCGTTCCTGTTCCAGCATAAGCATCTACGATATTTTTATCTTCTATCTTTTCAAACATATTAATTGCTAAATCATAAAGTCTCTTAGTTTGTTCTAAATTAATTTGGAAAAATGATGTTGGAGAAATATTAAAATGTATTCCTGAAATTTCTTCTTTAATAGTTTCACTTCCAAATACAAGAACATTTTTTTGTCCTAAAGCTACATTTGTTCTTTTATTATTTAAAGATAAATAAACAGATTTGATTTCACTAAACTTCTTCATCATTTCTTCTAAAATATTTTTTATACTTGTATTTACTTTTGTATCATTTACAACTAATACAAGCATAGCTTCATTGAAAGAGTTTGTTCTAACCATAACATGTCTTAACAATCCATCATGATTTTTTTCATTATAAACACTTATTTTATTTTTATTTAAAATATTTTTTAGTTCTGTTATTAGTTTATTTCCTAAAGTAGAATTTAGCATATTGTCTTCTACCTCAAAAACATCATGACTTTTTCTTTTAAAGAATCCAGTTATAATTTCTTTTCCATTTAAAGAAAAAGGCTCTATTACTTTATTTCTATAGTTTTTTTGAACAGGCGATTCTAATGTATTCTCTACTAAAACTTCATTGTTTTTTCCTATTCTTCTGATTACATCTTCTACCATATCTTTTTTATACTTTATTTGAGCATTATAATCTAACATTCCAAAGTCACACCCTTGGAAATCTTCAAAAGTTATGCAATTCAAGTCTTTTATTCTTTCAATTCCAGGAGTAATTATCTCTTTAATCAGAGCTCTTCCATAGCTTTTTTTAAGTGATATTATTTCAGCTTTCACTATATCTCCAGGTACAGACATTGGAACAAACATTGCAAACTCATCGTTGTAATATCCTAATCCCTCTCCACCATAAACTATTTTCTCTATTTTAACTTCTATTATTTGACCTTTTTCTAATTTCATAAACACACTCCTATTTTTTAAAAAGAGCTATCTTCTATTTTAAAGAAATTTATTTTTTCAGATACTACCATATTTTTCTTTTTATTCATCTCTTGCTCTATTTTTCTTAAATCCATAAGTAAATCATACTCATATATTCTTTTACTTTTTTCTTTTTCTAACTCTTTTAGCTCTCTCACTAATTTCAAGTTATTTTTTTCTAAGTATGATATTGTTCTTATAAGATAACCGTAAAATGACCAGATTAAAATTATACCAACGGTAGTTAATAAAACTTTTTTTCTTTTCATCAGGTTTCTCCTTTTTATTTTCTATAGTTTTTCTATAACTCTTAATTTAGCTGAATGAGCTCTATTATTAAACTCTAATTCATTCTTACCTGAAATAATTGGTTTTCTATTTACTAATTTACCTTTAGGTTTTTCATTACACATACATATAGGTAACTCTATTGGACACTTGCATCCTGTACATAAATCTCTAAACATATTTTTTACAATTCTGTCTTCTAAAGAATGAAAAGTTATAATACCTAAACGTCCACCTTTTTCTAAACTTTCAAAACATTTTGTAATTGCATTTTGTAATACTTCTAACTCTCTGTTTACCTCTATTCTGATAGCTTGGAATACTTTTTTAGCAGGATGCTTTTCACTTCTTGGTGGATAAGCTTTTCTTATTATATCAACAAGTTCACCTGTTGTTTCAATTGGTTTTTCTTCTCTTCTTTGACAAATTAATCTTGCAACTTTTCTTGCAAATCTATCTTCACCATATTCAAAGAAAATTTTAACTAATTTTCCCTCTTCATAATCATTTACAACTTCATAAGCTGACAGTTCAGAACTTCTGTTCATTCTCATATCAAGTCTTGTATCATATCTATAAGAGAATCCTCTTTCTGGATCATCTAATTGAGTTGATGATACACCAATATCCATAAGTATTCCTGTAACTTTATCAACTCCTGCCATATAAAGTACAGTTTCAATATTCTCAAAATTACTTTTAAATACAGACCACTTTTTTCCATATTTTTCAAGTCTTTTTTTAGCAAATTCTATTGCTTGATCATCTTGATCTATAGAGATTAATCTTCCGTTCTCTCCAATCTCTTTTAATATACCTTCAGAGTGTCCTCCTCCTCCTAAAGTACAATCTACGTATATTCCATCTTCTTTTGTTACTAGTGTTTCTAGTGATTCATAATATAAAACCGGTATGTGGTATTCGCTTTCTATTTCGTGCATTTTTGTTCCTCCTTACAAAAAATAGAGAAGCCGAAAGGCTTCTCTATTCTAAATTATAATAAATAAAAAATAATATATCTTAGAATCTTCAAAGCAAAATAAGCCAATAATGGTGATAAATCTATTCTTGTATTTCCCATCGGTATTAAAGTTCTAAATGGTTTTAAAATTGGCTCTGTTAACGCATGTACAAGATTTGTAAAATCATTTCTTGAATATGGAGCTAACCAAGAGATTACTATTCTTATAAGTATAAGTATTTTTATGATTTCAAATGCTAAGTTTATAACTCTATAAATTAATCCCACATTTTCTCCTTATTCATCTCCCAAAAAGTAATGTTTTGCTTTTAAAGAATACTCCCATCCTGACCAAACAGTTAAAATAACTGGTATTAGTGTTGAATAGAAATATATTGTTTTGTATAACATCTCTTCTTGTATATTTTTTCCTAAACCAAAGAATAACATGATTATAATAACAATCATTTGAGTTGTTGTTTTATATTTTCCTAAAATCCCAGCAGGAATCACTTCTCCTTTTGCTGCTGCAATAGTCCTTATACCACTAATTAAAAACTCTCTTGCTATTACTACAATAGACATCCAAGAAGGAATGTAGTCTAACTTAACAAAAATAACTAGTGCTGATATTACAAGTATTTTATCTGCTAAAGGATCCATTATTTTACCTAAATCAGTTATTAAATTATATTTTCTAGCTATATATCCATCTAACCAATCTGTTAATGATGCAAATATAAATATTCCAAATGCTATCAATCTGTATACTTCGCTTTGTGTAACATTGGCTGATTCTTGTAAAAAGTATATAAAAGGTATTGCTAATATTAATCTAATTGCTGTTAATTTATTTGGTAAATTCAAGACTGATTCCTCCTTTAATTTAAGACTATTTTACTTCATTTTCTACTATTGCACCAATGTAATCGTATTCAAAGTTTTGTTCTATTCTTACTTTTACAATTTCACCTTGCTTAGCTGTTCCATCTGTTGTTAGAACTTTACCATCTATATCTAAAGCTTGACCTCTTGTTCTTCCTTCTAGCATATATTCGCTTTCTGAAGATATTCCATCAATCATAACCTCTACAATTTTACCTATCATCGTTCTATTTTTAATTTCAGCAATCTCAGCTTGTAGGTTAGTTAACTCAGCCCATCTTTTTTCTTTAATCTCTTCTGGTACTTGGTCAGCTAAATCATGAGCAACCGTTCCTTCTTCTCTTGAATATTTGAATACTCCTACATAGTCAAATTTAAACTCTCTTACAAAGTCTTTTAACTCTTCAAAGTTTTCTTCTGTTTCTCCTGGGAATCCAACTATTACAGTTGTTCTTATTGTTGCTTCAGGAATTTCAGTTCTAATTTTATCAAGTATACCTTTTATATGATCTCCTGATTTTGCTCTTGCCATATTTTGTAGTATATTTCCTGAGATATGTTGTATTGGTATATCAAAGTATTTACAAACTTTAGGTTCTGTTTTTACTACTTCTACTAATTCATCTGTTAGTGAATTAGGGAACATATAGTAAGATCTTACCCATTCAATTCCTTCTACTTTTACTAACTCTTTTATTAAATCTGGAAGAGCCTTCTTTTTGTATAAATCAATTCCGTATTCTGTTGTTTCTTGAGCTAGTAAATTTATTTCTCTTACTCCATTTGCAGCTAAAGCTTTTGCTTCTTCTACGATATCTTCTATAGTTCTACTTCTTAAGTTTCCTCTAAGTTGTGGGATAATACAGTAAGTACATCTTCTATTACATCCTTCAGCTATTTTTAAGTATGCTGTATGAGGATTTGTAGTTAGTATTCTTTCAGTTCCTGCATTTGCTAAGAAATCAAATGTTTCACATCTAATTATTTTCTCATCCATTAGAATCGTGTCTACAATTTCTTCTATTTTATGAATTTCTCCTGTTCCAACAACAGCATCTATTTCAGGAATTTCTGCAAGTAATTCATCAGCATATCTTTGAGCCAAACATCCTGCAACTATTATCTTCTTTACTTTTCCAGCTGCTTTTTTTTCTGCAACTTCTAATATAGCTTGAATTGATTCTTCTTTCGCATCTCCTATAAATCCACAAGTATTTACTAAAACTACCTCTGCTTCTTCTAAATTATTTGTCATTTCAAAACCTTTTCTAGCAACCATAAGCCCTATTAAATGCTCGCTATCTACTAAGTTTTTACTACATCCTAAACTAATTAATCCTAATTTCATCTTTTACCATCCTTCAATTAACTTTAATTTTACTATACGGAAAAATAACACAGAGGTTGAAGTCCTCTGTGTTATCCCCCTTAATTAAAAATTTATTCAGCTGCCATTTCTTGTAATAATTTTTTTCTACTTAAACTAACTTTTCCGTTTTCTGTAGAAATTACTTTTACTTCAAATGTATCTCCAGCTTTTAATACATCCTCAACATTAGCTACTCTTTCTAAAGAAATTTCTGATACGTGTAATAATCCCTCTTTACCAGGTAATATTTCCATAAATGCACCGAATTTAGCTATGTTTACTACTTTACCTAAGTAAACTTCTCCAACTTCTACATCTTTAACATATCCATTTACTAATGTTATAGTTTGCTCTAAAACATCTAACCCTTGACAGAATATTGCTACTCTACCATCGTTATCTATATCTATAGTAGCTCCTGTTGCTTCTATGATTCCTTTGATATTTTTTCCACCTGGACCAATTAATGCAGCAATTTTATCCTTAGGGATAATCATTTGGTGTATTCTTGGAACTGTTGGAGCTAATTCGTTTGTATTTGATAATGTATTATTCATTACTTCTAATATTTGTAATCTAGCTACTAAAGCTTGCTTTAAAGCAATTCTCATTATATCTTCTGATATTCCAGCTATTTTCATATCCATTTGTAAAGCTGTAATTCCAGTTTTAGTTCCTGCAACTTTAAAGTCCATGTCTCCTAAATGATCTTCAAGACCCATTATGTCAGTTAATACTACGTAGTCATCATCCTTTTTAATAAGTCCCATAGCTATTCCTGCTACGTGCTCTTTAATAGGTACTCCTGCATGCATTAAAGCTAATGATCCACCACAAATTGAAGCTTGTGAAGATGATCCGTTAGATTCTGTTATTTCAGAAACTAGTCTGATTGTATAAGGGAAATCATCTGTAGAAGGTAAAACATAGCTTAATGCTCTTTCTGCTAATGATCCATGTCCTAACTCTCTTCTTCCTGTTGCTCCCATTCTTCCTGTTTCTCCTACTGAGTATGGAGGGAAGTTGTAGTGTAGGTAGAACTTTTTGAAGTATTCTTCATCTAAACCATCTATAAGTTGCTCGTCTTCTTTTGTTCCTAAAGTTGCAACAACTAAAGCTTGAGTTTCTCCTCTTGTAAATAAAGCAGATCCGTGTACAATTGGTAAAACTTCTACTTCTGCTGCTAATCCTCTAATTTCATCTGTTGCTCTTCCGTCAACTCTATGTTTGTTATAAAGTATTGCATCTCTTACTAATTCTTTCATTAAATCATGATAGTATTTTGCAAATTCAGCAACTACATCTTTTGGAACTTCTTCTTCACCAAAGTTTGCAGTTACAAACTCTTCAAATAGTACTTCTTCAAGATTATCGATAGCTGATTCTCTTGCTTTTTTTCCAATTGTTAAAACTGCTGATTTTAACTTTACTGATCCATTTTCATCTATAAAGTTTTTAACTATTGGCATTACTTCTGGAGCTGCAAATTCTATCTTCTCTTTACCTACAAGAGCTGCAAATTCCATTTGGAATTGACATATTTTTTTTATATTATCATGAGCAAACATAATTGCTTTTAGCATTGTTTCCTCATCCATTTCTTTTGCTCCTGCTTCAACCATGTTTATAGCATCCATACTTCCTGCTACAGTTAAATTTAACTCACTTGTTTTTAACTGCTCTGGTGTTGGATTTAAAATAAACTCTCCATCAAGCATTCCTACAACTACTCCTGCAACTGGTCCCATAAATGGAATGTCAGATATTGTTAAAGCTGCTGAAGATCCTACAATTCCCATGAAATCTGGAGTACAAACTCCGTCATAAGCTAATGTAGTGTTTACAATTTGTACATCATATTTAAACCCTTCAGGGAACATTGGTCTTATTGGTCTATCTATTAATCTTGCTATTAATGTAGCATTTGTTGAAGGTCTAGCTTCTCTTTTATTAAATCCTCCAGGGAATTTTCCTGCTGCATAATACTTCTCAATATATTCAACTGTTAAAGGGAAAAAGTCTATCCCCTCTCTAGCACTTTTACTTCTATTTACTGCAGTTAATAAAATCGTGTCTCCATACTGAATCATAACAGCACCATTTGATTGTCTAGCTATTTTTCCAGTTTTTAACGTTAATTCTCTTCCACCTATTTCTAAGCTTAAAGTTACTTCATTAAACATTAAATTTCCTCCTTTTAAATTGTTAGAGGATAAATATAGCAAATAATAAGGAACTAAAACTAAATTCTTTTAGCTTTAATCTCTTACTACTTACCTTATATTTATCCTCTATATTATTATATTAAAGTATATCATTTTTACATTTAAAAAGCAATTTCTTATTTCTTAATAAGTCGTAACTATTCAACATTCATACTATGAATTAAGCTTAAAGCTATCCCCATTGTAACCATAGCACTTCCACCATAACTAAAGAACGGCATCGGTAATCCAAACACAGGTAATAGGCCTACCGCTACAAATATATTTATAATAACTTGAGTTATTATTTGAGCTCCTATTCCCATTGCTAAATATTTTCCAAAATAGTTTTTACTTTCTCTTCCAGTTACAATAAACAAATGATAAAGAGCAAAAAATAATCCTATTACTAAAAACATTCCTACTATTCCAAACTCTTCTCCGAAAGTTGCCATTATAAAATCTGTATGAATCTCTGGTAGATAACTATATTTTTGAACTCCATTTGCATAACCCTTTCCAAAAAAACCTCCACTTCCAAAGGCATAAACAGATTGTTTTACTTGATAACCAACATCATCTGAATAATTACCAAAAAACAAACCATCTATATAACTTTTTATTCTAAGTATTTTATAAGAAGCACCACTTTCGTTTGCAAATTTATAAACTATTGCTAACCCTGAAGCTCCTAAAATACCACCAACTGAAGCTACTCTAAGTATCCATTTGTTTTTTAATTTACTCATAAAAATCATAAAAATCCAAATTGAAAAGTAATGAATTACTGTTCCCATATCTTTTTGAGCATATATTAAACCTCCGTAAAAAAATAGATATACAAACGAGTATACAACAGTTATTAATTCTGATAAGTCATTATCTTCAGCTCTTGCTAAGCAATTAGACATATTTATAACAAATGCACACTTTAAAATTTCAGCTGGTTGTATTGATATCGGACCTAAATTAATCCAACCATAAGCTCCGTTTATTTTAGGTATAAACGGCAAGCCTATTTGACCTCCTATAAACATCCCCACCAAAACAAGCATACTTGTTAAAAATATAACTCCATTTACCTTTCTTTCGCTCAAAAATTTATAACTTAAATTATATTTTTTTATTTTTCCTGCATTTCCAATCGATAAATATATTAAGAAAAATACAGATATATATACAAAATGTTTTTTTATATTATCTGGTTTCATATAAAATGCAGCACTAATCATATTTATAGAACTTAATACCATCAATATACAAGAAATGATTAATATTGAAATTCTTCTTTGTTTCAATTTACTATTTTTTTGTTTTTTTGTTTTTTTGTTTTTTGCTAAATCTTCTTGAAAAAATTGTTTAGTAGTATTTTCCATTTCAATTCTCCCTTTAAATTTTTGTTTTTTACAAAAAATAAAAAAATGGCGCTTCTTGCTGGGCTCGAACCAGCGACAACACGATTAACAGTCGTGTGCTCTACCAACTGAGCTAAAGAAGCACTTTTTTAAGATTGGCAACTACTTATCCTCCCAGGGGGCTGCCCCC
>JBOFUO010000060.1:0-24237 GCA_051652625.1 Cetobacterium sp. | reverse complement strand
AAATTTATAGACATAACTTCCTCCTTTTTAAAATTTTATTTTCACTATTGAAGGTATAATAAACTTTTTTTGCATTAAAGTCAAGATTTTTTTATAAAATTTCTACACTTGACGAAATTTTATAGATTACATCTTTTCTCTCTACAAAAATTTCAGCTTTATCTCTTAGGTTTTCATCACTTTTTATTTTTAAAAGTAACTCTTTTGAAGGATTTATAGCTCTAGGATTTCCAACTAAACTTAGCATACTATAGTCGCCATTTGTATCTCCATAAGCATAGCTTTCAGCTAAATTTAAATCGTATTTTTCACAGAAATTATTTATAGCTATCATTTTATTTTTAGAATCCCACATTGGTGAAATTTCTCCAGAAAGTTTTCCCTCTTCATAATGATAAATAGAACCGCAGTAATCATCTGCACCCCATTTTTTAGCCATTCTTGAAACCAAGAAATCTGGACTTCCAGATATAAAGATTACTTTATGCCCTTGGTCTTTGTGCCACTTAATCATATCTCTTGTAAATGTATAAACTCTATTTCCTTTTAACTCTAAAACTTGGTCTGAAATAAAATCGTTATATTGTAACGATAAACCTTTTATAGCATCAACATAAGAAGTTGTTATCTCTTCAAGATATCTATCATAGTCTCCAACTCTTTCATCCCAGTTTGTAAATGCATGTTTTACTTTTGATTCATACTCTCTGATATCTAGTAGTTCGTACTTTATAAGTTTTTTAAAGTGTTCTGTTAATAAAGAGTTTCTGTAAATTGTTCCGTCAATATCAAAAAATGCTGCTTTCATAAGTAATACCTCCTAATTAAAACTATATATCCTTTAAAGTTTCAGCAATCCATTTACAGAATCTTTCTCCTGTTTGGTTTGCTATTTCCACAACCTCTTCATGAGAATGTGGCTTTGTTGCTATTCCTGTAGCCATATTAGTAATACAAGAAATTCCTAATATTTTAATTCCTAAATAATTAGCTACAATTGATTCTGGAACTGTTGACATTCCTACAGCTGAAGCTCCCATACCCATCATCATGCTAACTTCTGCAGCTGTTTCATAAGTTGGACCAGTTGAACCAGAGTAAACTCCCTCTTCAAACTCTATGTTTAATCTATTTGCAACAGATTTTGCTATTCTTATTAAATCTTTACTGTAAGTTTCTGACATATCTGGGAATCTAGGACCGAATCTCTCGTCATTTTTTCCAATTAATGGATTTGTTCCAAACAAGTTGATATGGTCATTTATAATCATTAGTGTTCCTGGTTTAAAGCTTCTATTTGCTCCACCAGCTGCATTACTAACTATCATAGTTTCTATTCCAAATTTTTTGAATACATATTGAGGATAAGTTACCTCTTTCATAGAGTACCCTTCATAATAATGGAATCTACCTTTCATAACTAAAACTTCTATTCCATTAATTGTACCAAATACAAGCTCTCCTGCATGTCCTGCAACTGTTGAAACTGGAAAATTTGGAATCTCTTCATAAGGTATCACAATTTTATTATCTACATAATCTACTAACCCACCTAAACCTGAACCTAATATTATTGCTATTTTTGGCTTATTCATTACTTTAGAATTTAAAAATTCTACTGTTTCCATAACTCTATTATACATAATTCTCTCCCTTAACTTTTTTTAAAATAAAAGGGTAGATTACTCCACCCTTTTCTTCTAATTTTAGAAATTTATAGCTGAAACTCTTAAATCTAATTTTACTTTTTCTAATTTTAATTCTTCCATTAATCTATCTACAATTTCTTGGCAACTTAAAGCTTCTTTTACTAATCCTGCAACTTGACCTGACATAACACTTCCGTTTACAACGTCTCCCTCAACTACAGCTAATCTTAATTTACCTTTACCTAAATCTTCAATCTCTTCTTTTGAAGCTCCTTTTTCCTCTAATTCTAAAATAGCTTTAGAGAATTTGTTGTTTAAAACTCTTACTGGATGACCTGTATAGTTTCCAGTTGTAACTGTAGACCTATCTTTAGCTTTTAAAACTAAGTTTTTATAATTTTCATGTACATCACACTCGTGAGCAACTATAAAGATTGTTCCAACTTGGATTCCCTCTCCACCTAAAGATAGTGCAGCTAAGAATTGCTCTCCACTTGCTATTCCACCAGCAACTATAAGAGGTATAGATATCTCTCTAGCAACTTGAGTTGCTAAGGCCATAGTTGTTATCTCTCCGATATGTCCTCCAGCTTCTAATCCCTCTGCTATAACAGCATCTGCTCCAATTTTTTCCATTCTTTTTGCTAATGCCACTGATGCAACTACAGGTATAACTTTTATTCCTGCACCTTTTAATTTTTCCATGTATACTCCAGGGTTTCCAGCTCCAGTTGTAACAACTTTTACTCCCTCTTCAATACATACATCTATTTGCTCAGCTACACTTTCCATCATTAACATTAAGTTAACTCCAAATGGATTGTTTGTAATTGATTTTGCTTTTCTAATTTCAGCTCTTAAAATTTCTGGCGGCATTCCTCCACCAGCAATTATTCCTAATCCACCAGCTTTAGAAACATTTCCAGCTAAATTACCATTTGATATCCACGCCATTGCTCCCTGTATAATAGGATATTTAATTCCTAATAATTCACATAGTCTATTTTTTTTCATTTAATTTTCCTCCTAAAATTAAGAGTCTACCTTTTATTTCTCAACTCTTGTCTTAACTTCAAAAAATTTCTAAAAGTTTCTTTTGAGTTATTTACAACTAAATCTTCTGAATAATATACTTGGAAAATATAGTTTCCTAGATGAACTATTATATCAGCTTTTTGCTTTTTTATCAAATTCAATATAGCTTATATATTTTCTTCATGTTATCAATATCTTTTTTTTTACATAAAGATTGTATATAGTAAGTTTGTTACAACTCCAGCAACTATTCCACCTATTGTATGACTAAATATAGCTTTACCTGTAAGTTTTCTATATCCTAAACTATCCATCATAGCAACGTGAGTACTTAAATATCCACTCCATGTCATTCCCATAGCAGTAAATACTGCAATCTCTCTTGATGTTATAGCTTTATCAGCTATAAATTGAGGTACTAATCCTAAAGCTGCACCTACTGCACCTAAAGATGTAATTGGGAAAGCCAAAGCTTTTGCACTTGTAAATCCAAATAAAGGCTTTAGTATAAACTGCAATTTCTCTCCAACATATGGTAATAAAGCAATTCCCTCATAAGCTGCACCTGTATAACCTGCTGTTCCAGGTCCATTCGTTAATAACAATACTGTTGTACAGATTATTAAAACTCCAGGTATAATCTCCATTCCCATTTTAACACCATTTTTTCCACCTTCTAATAGTGTTTCTAATAATCTTTCAAAAACATTTCCATCTCTAATATCTCTGTATTCGAAAAAATTAACCTCTGAATCAGTTTCTTCTAAAGATGTTCCTTCTTCATTAAATATTTTACGAGTAAAGTTTATCATTAAATTTACACTCACGATACTTCCTATAAATGCTCCTAAATTTCCTAACACAACAGGAAAAACTAAATTTTCATTCATACTAGCACTTTGAGCTATCATAAATGTTGAAACTATAAATCCCATTCCAAATGATGTCCCTAAATTTGTTAGTGCTGGTAATTGATATTTTTTAAAATATTTTGTAAAACCTTTATCCGCTGATAAACTTAATATTGCTGGATTATCTGAAATATATGTTGTTAAAACTCCTATTGCTGCTGCTCCTGGAAGTCTATACAAAGGTTTCATAAGTGGTGATAATATCTTATTTAATATAGCTATTACTCCAAACTCTGATAAAATTCCTGCAAATGCTCCTGCTATAACAGATACTCCCATTATAAAGAATACTGTATTCAATAATAAATCATGTGCTGTTTTTATGATTGTATTAATCATATTAATTCCACCCATTTTACTAGACAAAAGATAGATTAATGTTGAAAGTACTACGATACAAACTATTCCTTCTGCTCCTATCGCCTTTTTTTTACCGTTTTGTTTTGTATTCATTCTAATTTCTCCCTTTTATTTTTACTTCACTATAGAATATCTTAATTTCTATTATTTTTCAATTGTTTTTTTACAGGAATATAGATGTCTACAACTCCTCCGAAACCATCTTCAAGAGGGATAACAACCTCACTCCCTAACTCTATCGAGTCTTCTACAATTTCGTAGTTGCTATCTTTTGTAAATTTATATAAAGTTTCATAACTCAATTTTATCATATCATAAGTTGCTTTATGACGAAGTTTTACGCAAAGATTATCTTTTATAAACTCACTATCTAAATTTTTAGAATTTTCTGGCATTAATACTCCTATTTCATTTATTTCAAAATTTGAACCTATATGTATACTATCTTTTTTTACTTTTACTGCATATACAATATTTTTTATATTATTCTTGATTGCAAATCTCTCTAGTTTATTATAAACTCCTGCAATCTCATGTTCATCATATGGATTCATAATTTTTATAAAATGAACTCTGAGTGATTTTCGAATAACAACCTCTACTTTTTCTTCTAAATTAGATGAAATTTCTTTTAAGCAAGCTACTTTTTCTATTAAAGCATTTTTACTTTTTTTTAATTGTTCAATTTTTAAATCTATATCACAAATTTTTTCTTCTAAAAACTCTATATTTTTAATAGGATTTTTTACTTTGATATAATTTTTTATATCTTCTAAAGAAAATCCTGATTTCTTTAAAATAAGAATAAAAAATAAATCCCAAATTTGAGAACTAGAGTAGTATCTGTAACCATTCTTTTCATCAATATATTCTGGAATTAGTATTCCTTTTTTGTGATAAAAATGAAGTGTTTGGCTTGAAATATCTAATATTTTTGTAAGCTCAGAAATTTTATATCTATTTTTCATTTTTTCTCCTTGACATTATAGTTAAGTATATAGTTTATAATAACACATCTAAAGAATTAATAATATTATTTTTATAAAGGAGTATTCAATGTCAAAAAATATTACCCTTCAAGATGGGTGTGTTAAAAAATTATTTTTTAAATTTGCAGTTCCAAGTATTTTAGGAATGCTTATCGTTTCTTTGCAAATAATGGTTGATGGGTTATTTTTGAGTAGAGGTGTTGGTCCTTTAGGATTAGCTGCTGTTAATATCTCTATGCCCCTAATCAATCTACTTTTAAGCATATCTCTTATGATATGTATTGGAGGAGGTGTTTTAACAGGAATAGCAACTGGAAATAAGGATATAGAGAAAGCTGAAAGTTTAACTAGTTTAACTTTAATCTTGTTATTATCTACACTTTTAATTATCTCTATATTTTTACTACTTAACTTTGAAAGAATTATTAGTCTTCTTGGTACAAATTCTGAAACTTATATTTATGTAAAAAAGTATTTGGCAATACTAATTCCAGGTTCTATATTTTTTAGTATGCCTATTTTTACAGAAACTTTTGTTAGAATAATTGGAAAACCAAATCAAGTATTCGTTAGTGCAGCTATTTGTTTTTTGAGTAATATATTTTTAGATTATATGTTTGTTTTTAAACTGGATATGGGAATGGAAGGAGCAGCAGTTGCATCTTGTTTTGCAAATATGTTTGGAGCTTTAGCACTACTTCAACACATAAAATTTCGAAAAATTGCAGGTGGCTTCAAAGAAATTAAAGAGATATTTTATAATGGAAGCTCTGAAATGTTAACTATAATTTCAAGTGCTGTTACAACTTATATTTTCAATATAATTATAATGAAAAATATTGGAGTTTTAGGTATTTCTGCTTTAACAATTGTATTCTATATAAATTCTATTGTTAATATATCCCTATACGGCTTGTCTCAAGCTCTACAACCTATTATTTCTTATAATTTAGGAGCAGGTAAAATTGACAAAATTAAAGAAGTTTTAAAAATTGCTCTAAAGTCAGGTGCTGCTATTGGAGTTATTACTTTTATACTTATACATTTATTTGGAGATTTAATAATACGTTCTTTTTCTAATGGAAATAAAGAACTTGCTAACCTCACTAATAGAGCTATATTTTTCTTTACATTTGCTTATTTAGTATCATTTATAAATATAATTTCAAGTAGCTTTCATACATCTATAGAGAAACCTTTTCAATCTGCTTTTATAGCTTGTGGAAGGTCTGTTGTATTTGTTTTAGCACCATTATTTATTCTACCTATATTTATAGGTGAAACTGGAATTTGGTTAGCTATTCCTATAGCTGAATTAATATGTTTAGGTGTTAGTATTCCTATGATGAAAAACTCTTTGAAAAAACTTTATTTTGTAATTTAATATCTTTTATGGTAATACTATACTAACAAAAATTTTAAAGAGGTGATTCTGTGGGGAGAGATAGTTTCAAAGTAAGAATTTGTAAAAATAGCATTATTCATAATTTTAACTTTATAAAAAATAGTACAAAAAAAGATGTTATATCTGTCGTAAAAGCAAATGCTTATGGTCATGGGCTAAAAGAAGTTGTTCCTGTTTTAGTTGAAGCTGGTTGCAACTACTTTGCTGTTGCTAGAGAATCTGAAGCAATCGAACTTTTATCTTTAAATATTAATAACATTAAAATAATCATTTTTGAAACAATTGAAAATCTATCGTTTTTAAAAAAACACCCTAATTTAGAGATGTGTATTAATAGTCTTTCTGAATTAAAAGAGATGATTCATCAAAATATCGACTTTTCTCAACTACATTTAAAATTTGATTTTGGATTCGCTCGAAATGGATTTACAAAAGATGAAATTTTTGAAATAAAAGAAATAGTTTTAAAACATAATCTATATTTCAAAGGAGCTATGACACACTTTTTCAGCTCTACTCCTGAAGAGATGATAGATATTCAAAAGAACTTTATGGAATCTATTAACTTTATAGGAAGAGAGCGTTTCCAGATTATTCATTCTCAAAATAGTATCGCTTCTCTTTTAGAAATTGGAGAAGGCTCTACACATATTCGTTGTGGAATAAGTCTTTTAGGAATGCTGGATTCTGGAATAGAAAATCATAACATCAAACGTTCTTGGTCTTTATCTGGTCCTATTTACAATATAAAAGAATTTTCTAATTTAAATTCTATTGGATATGAAAAAATAGAAGATATAAATATTGAAAAATTTTCTAAAGTTGCTAAAATTAAAATTGGTTATGGAGATGGATTTTCAAAAAGAAATACAAACTTACTTTGCCATATAAATGAAAAAGAGTTTCCTATTGTTCAGATTAGTATGGATACATCATTCGTTTTAATAGACAATAGTGTTCAACTTGGAGATAAAGTTGAAATATATCGTGATTTTGAAAAATGTAATGCTTTTTTAAATATGGAGCACTATGAATATACAACACTTTTAAACAATAGAATTTCTAGAATTATTGTTAAATAATTAAAGGCTTTTTATCATCTTTAGAGTATATTTAGGTATAAGTATTTTTGGAGGTGTTTTATGAATTTTAAAGATGTTGTTTCAAAAAGAAGAAGTGTTAATTTTTTTGACCCTAACAAAATTTTAGATTTAAAACTATTTGAAGAGATTATAAACGAAGCTGTATTAGCTCCTTCATCATTCAATCTTCAACCTTGGAAAATAATTGCTGTCAGTTCGCCAGAAGCAAAAGAAAAGCTATTTACAGCATGTACACAGCCCAAAATAAAAGAAGCAGCTATGACCTTAATCTTAGTTGGTGATACTTTTGGATATGGTAGAGATAATCCTATGTGGAATGTTAAAATTGAAGCTGGTATGGACGAAGAGAAAGTTTCTCAGCTTATCAATATGTGTGAAACTGTACTTTATCCAACAGAAGTAAAAAGAAATGCTATGGCTGTAAGAGACGTTTCTATTTTTGCCACATCTATAATGTTATGTGCTAAAAATGTCGGAGTTGATACTCACCCAATGATAGGATTTAATGAAGAGAAAGTAAAAGAGTTGTTCGAAATTGACGAAGATAAAACTGTTGTTATGCTGTTATCAATTGGTTATTTTGATGAAACTAAAACTCTTAATCCAAGAGAAAAAAGACTTCAATTTGATGAAATTTGTAGCATTGTTTAATTATGGAAAATGCAAGGAAAAATTCCTTGCATTTTTTTATATTCCGAATTCTTTTGGATACTCTACAACTCCACTTATACCTGATAACGCATCTGGATAAAGTTCTATTGCCATAAAGTTTTTGTCTGGTATCTCTATTGGAGATTTTATTCCCCACTTTGAAGCTGGTTCATATCCAAACTTTTTATAATAATCTGGATTTCCTAACAAAACAACTCCCTTGTATCCTAAATCTTTTGCTACTTTGTGCCCTTTTTGAACCAGACTTTTACCGATTCCTTTTTTCTGATATTTTGGTAAAACAGCCAAAGGTGCTAGTGCCAATAATGTTTCTTCACCAACTTTAATCTTAGTAAAAAGTATGTAACCAACTATAGAACCTTTAAACTTTGCCGTTAATGACAGTTCTTTTATAAAAGCATCACTTTTTAGTAAATCTCTCACCAAATTGTGTTCATTATGGTCTGAATTTTTTACTCTTATAAAAGATTTTTGTACAACTTCAGCAACTAAGTCCTCTCCAGTTGTTTTCTTTAATCTTTTCTTTTGAACAATATAAACTGCTAAACTTCCTAAAATAAAAAATACTATCCCAAATAAAATTTCCAAAATTCCTCCTTTAAACAATCCTTATATAATTATATTATATATACAATAATATCAAATACTATCATTTTTTCCAAGAATTTTTATTTTTACAATTCCGAATATTATAAATCCTTAGTTTAAAATTATAAAAAAATAAAGTTTGACTTTATTTAAATTTTATTATATATTCTTATTAGAAATTTAATTGGAGGCTTTAAATGAAAAATATACTGTCATTAACAACACCTAGTTTTTTAGTAAATTTAGATACATTAGAAAATAACATCAAAAAATATCAAAATTTAGCTGATGAAAACTCTGTAGAACTTTTCCCAATGCTAAAAACACATAAAAGTAGTGAAATAACTAAATTACAAATAGAAGCTGGTGCAAAAGGTGTTCTTGTTGGAACTATTGATGAAGCAGAAGCTGTCATAAAAAATAGTGGTGTTCAAAAAGTAATGTTAGCTTACCCTGTTGTTGGGGATAGTAATTTAAATAGAGTTATTGAATTGAGTAAAAATTGTGAATTGTTTGTTGCTTTTGACAATGAAATTCCAGCTAAAGAGTTATCTCAAAAGCTAGGGTTAGCTAAAGTTAATTACCAGATTATCATCAATAGTGGATTAAATAGATTTGGTGTTTCTCCAGAAGAAGCTGTTTCACTTTTTAAACTCTTAGAAAAATATGAAAATTTAGTTTTTAAAGGAATTTCAACTCATACAGGACAAGTTTATGGATTCTCAAAAGATTATATTGATGAAATAACTAAAAAAGAAGTTGAAACTATGACTTTAGCTAAAAATCTTTTAATACAAAATGGTGCAAATGTTGAATTTGTTGCAACTGGAACTACTCCAACTTTTGAAAAAGCTATTCAATCAAATGAAATTACGATTTCTAGACCTGGAAACTATGTATTCTTTGATGCTATACAAGTTGCCTTAGGTGCAGCTAAAGAAGAGGATTGTGCTCTTACTGTTTTAGCAACTGTTGTCTCTCATCCAAGTGAAGATTTATTTATATTAGACTGTGGTAGTAAATGTCTTGGACTTGACCAAGGTGCTCATGGAAACTCTTTAACAAAAGGGTTTGGAATTATAAAAGATTATCCTGAACTTACTATTGTTGGTTTATCAGAAGAAGTAGCCAAAGTTAAAAAAGATAGTGCTACCACTCTTAAAATCGGAGACTTAGTTCAAATAATACCTAACCATTCTTGTTCTGCAGCTAACATGACTGATTACTTAATAGGTCACAGAAACAACCTTGTTGAAAAAATAATTAAAGTTGATATAAGAGGAAACTCTAGAAAAAGAATTTTAGATTAATTCAAAAAAAGATAGCTTTAGAAATCTCTGAGATTTCTTAAAACTATCTTTTTTTTTTAATTTTTTTTATTTTCTTTATATTTTAATAGTGACCCATCTTTTAATTTTAATACTAATATATCATCTTCAAAATTCATAGATGTCACAAAATCTAATTTTTCTAAGTATTCTTTTTCCATTTTCATAACTTTATCAGAACCAGCCATTAGTGTAGAACCTAATTTTTCTAATTTTATTCTATTTCCTTTTCTTGTATATCTACCAAAATAGTTATTTATCCCTGAAAACCCATAAAAATTATGTCCATCAAAACCGATTAATACGTTTGGAATTGCATTTTCTTGAATAAGTATATATTCTTTTCCCATTATTTTTTTATTTCTACTTTCTAAACTCGAGCAACCACCAAATAAAATTGTAAACATTAATAAAATCCCAATTATTTTTTTCATGCTCTATCACTCCCCGATTTTCTATTAATAATAAATATCATTAGTACCGCTACAATTAACATTGCTAAACTTACTGCATGAGGTGCTCTAATTCCTAGAAGCATCAAATCTTCAGCTCTAAAGAAACTTACAACTATTCTATTTAAACTATAAATTATTATATATGACCACCAAATTGTTCCTATTTTATAGTTTTTGTTTTTTAGATAAAAATATAGAAAAAAGAAACCTATAAAATTAAGTCCAGCTTCATAAAGCATCGCTGGATGAAGTGCTAAATTTGGAAATTCATAACCCGCAGATGATGTAGTTGGAAATACTAATCCCCAAGGAACAAGTTCTTTGTATTCTGATTTTTGAGATAAACTTAATAAATTATAACTATTATACCACTCGTAAAAACTTGGTTTTATTTTAAAAATAACACTTAGGGGTGTAAATGTTGGTACTCCATGAACCTCTCCATTTGCTAAATTTCCAAATCTACCAATTCCTTGTCCTAAAAGTAATAATGGTCCAGCTAAATCACCTAGCTGAAATGGATTTAACTTTTTTATTTTAGCATATATTAAAGTTCCTATAAATCCACCTAAAATCCCTCCATGAATTGCCATTCCACCTTTCCAGACAGCCAATATATCTCCTGGATAATTTAAATAGTAACTGTAATTAAACAAAACATAATAAAGTCTTCCACCTAAAAGACCTGAAACCATTGCTACAAATGAGTAATCCTCTATTATAGCCTTAGATATACCTATAGTTGCAGCACCTCTTTTCATAAGTTCTATTCCCACAAAAAAAGCTATTGCATAGCATAGTCCATAATAACTTAGCTTAAAACTACCTATTTCAAAAAATATTGGATTCATATATTCTCCCACCTAAAATATTGTCTTAGTTGCAATTAATTATACCATTTGTTAATATTTTCGTAAAACTTTTTTTATTTTTTATAGATATTAAATTATTTCGATGTACTTTTTATATTTTTTTTGTATACTTTTTGTTAAACTATATTTAATTATTGTTTATTTTTACAATTATAGTTGAATTTTTAATGTTTTTAGATTAAAATATACTTACTTATTATAGTCTAAATTATCTAAGGAGGAAAATATGCATTATCACGCACCTATTACAGAAAAAGTTTTCTGGATTGGAACTAACGATAGAAAAACAGAAAGATTTGAAAACTATCTGCCACTGCCACAAGGCGTTGCTTATAACTCATATCTAATAAATGATGAGAAAACTTGTATTATTGATACAGTTGATTTTTCTACAGCTGGTTTATTTATTGAGAAAATAAATGGAATTTTAAAAGGAAAAGCTCTTGATTACATCATAGTTAACCATATGGAGCCTGATCATTCTGGTTCTTTAGGTGAAACTATGGCACACTTCCCTGAAGCTAAAGTAATTGGAAATGTAATTACTTTAAAAATGATTAAAGCTTTTATACATGATTTTGATGAAACAAAATTTATTTGCATTAAAGAGGGTGACACTTTAAATCTAGGTACTCATGTTTTAACATTTGCTATGGTTCCTATGGTACACTGGCCAGAATCAATGGTTACTTATGATACTACTGATAAAATTTTATTCTCTAATGATGCTTTTGGAAGTTTTGGTACTTTAGATGGTGGAATCTTTGATGATGAAATTAATTTCTCATTCTATGAAGATGAAATGAGAAGATATTACGCTAACATTGTTGGTAAATATGGAACTCAAGTTTTAAATGCAATAAAAAAATTATCTGGTCTTGAAATAAAATACATCTGTCCTTCACATGGAATTTTATGGAGAAAAGATGTTTCTGTAGTTATTAATCATTTCTCTAATTGGGCTAGTTTTACACCTGAAGCAGAAGGGGTAATAATTGTTTATGGTACTCTTTATGGTACAACTGCAAAAATGGCAAATGTTATTGCTAGAGAACTTTCTTGGAACGGAATTAAAAATATAAAAATATATGATGCATCAAAAACTGATCACTCTTATATTATCAGTGATATCTGGAAATATAAAGGACTTATTATTGGATCTGCAGCTCACAACAATGATGTTTATCCTGTTCTTCAAGGACTTTTACACAAATTAAAAAATTATGGTTTAAAAAATAGATATCTTGGAATTTTCGGAAATATGCTATGGAGTGGTGGTGGAGTTAAAGGAATTCAAGCTTTTGCTGATTCTCTACCTGGATTAGAAGTTATTGCTGAATCTGTTGAAGCTAAAGGTGAACCAACTTTAGAAGATCAAAAAAGATTAGAAAATATTGCCAAAGCTATGGCTGAAAAGCTTAAAAGTGACAGACAATAATATCTAAAAAAATTCAAAGAGAGCATCTTTAGCTCTCTTTTTCTATATTTGGGAGGGGTTATTATGAAAAAAAATATTAATCAAATTAACAAAGAAGCTACTATTACAGTCATTCTTTATACATTCTACTTCTGTTGGTGGTATTATTTTGCTTATATTTACAAATGGAATAATAATGATTTTGTTTTTGGTTTACCGAGTTGGTTTTTCTATTCGTGTGTTTTAGGCTTAGTTGTTATTAATTTTTTAGTTTTTATAGCTGTAAAATTATTTTTCAAAGATATCGATTTAGATTAAGGGGGATTTTTTATGCTTATACTTTTACCAATTATTTTATATCTTTTTTTAATGTTAGGAGTTGCTTGGAAAGTTAATAAGATTAAAAATAGTGAAAATATTGATTTTATGACAGAGTATTTTATTGGAAGTAGAAATATGGGAGGATTTGTATTAGCTATGACAATTATAGCTACATACATTGGAGCTAGTTCATTTATTGGTGGACCTGGGGTTGCATATAAAATGGGATTGGGTTGGGTTCTTTTAGCTTGTATTCAAACTCCCACTGCATTTTTGACGCTAGGAATTTTAGGAAAACGTTTAGCTATTATCTCACGTAAAATTAATGGTTTGACTATAACTGACCTTTTAAGAGCACGTTATAAAAATGATGCCGTTGTTATTTTAGGTTCGGTTATTATGTTGATTTTCTTTATTGGAACTATTGTTGCTAATTTTGTTGGTGGTGCTCGTTTATTCGAAAGTGTAACTGGTTTACCTTATATTGTGGGCTTAATTATTTTTTCGTTTGTAATTATAACTTATACTACAATTGGTGGATTTAGAGCTGTTGCTTTAACTGATGCTATTCAAGGTGGAGTTATGTTAGTTGCATCTGGTATTTTATTCTTTACTCTGTTAAAAACAGGTGGCGGAATGGAAAATATTATGAGAACAATACAAAATACAAATCCAGCTTTGCTAACGCCAGATGCTGGAGGAGAGATTGCAAAACCATTTATTCTTTCATTTTGGATGCTTGTTGGAGTTGCAATTTTAGGTTTACCTGCTACATCTGTTAGATGTATGGGATTCAAAGACAGTAAGTCTATGCATAATGCAATGATTATTGGTACATCTGTTGTTGGTATTCTACTACTTCTGATGCATCTTATAGGAGTTATGGGAGCTGCAATTCTTCCAGGAGTTACTATTGGTGATAAAATCATACCTACATTAGCTATAACTAACTTACATCCTATTTTGGCTGGTGTATTTATCGGTGGTCCTTTAGCTGCTATAATGTCAACTGTTGATTCTTTCTTAATTTTATCTTCAGCTACAATTGTAAAAGATTTATATATAAACTATGTAAATAAAAAGCCTACAGATAAAACAATCAAAAAGTTATCACTTTTTACTTCGCTGTTTATAGGTATTATAGTATTCTTATTATCTCTTAATCCTCCAGACCTTTTGGTTTGGATAAATCTTTTTGCCCTTGCAGGACAAGAAGCAGCATTTTTCTGTCCTATTATTATGGGATTATATTGGAAACGAGCAAATGCTCTTGGTGCTTTATCTTCTATGATTTTTGGAGTAGCATCATATATATATTTCTCTGTTTTCAAAGTGACGTTCTCAGGACTTCATCAAATTGTTCCAGTTATTTTTATGAGTTTAATCATATTCATAATTGGTTCTTATTTAGGAGAAAAACCTGATGATGAAACTATAGATACTTTCTTTAATTTTTAAAATTTTAGTCCAAAAGGTGCCCTAAATTGTAAATTTAAGGCACCTTTTGTATTTTTATTTTGATATTTTTTTAATTTTTAGGTATAATTTAAGAATAATCTATTATAAAGGAGGTTTGTGTGGAACATTTTTTTAATAATATCATATTTAAATATTTTGATCATAAAGTTATAAAAACTGCATTAGCTTCATTTTTAGCTTATTATCTTGCTGATTATTTTGGTATAAAATACGGTTTAACTGCAAGTATAATAGCTATCATATCCATTCAAGCTACTAAAAGTGATAGTATTAAGATTACTATTGAACGTTTTATTGCTGTTATCTTAGGAATGTCCCTTTTTATATTTTTATCATTTTTCTTAGGATATCAATATATTACTTTTGGCATTTTTATTTTAATTTTTATGCCTCTTTGTATAAAATTTAAAATTGTGCAAGGATTTTTAGTTACAACAGTTTTAGCAACTCATATTTTAAGTGAAAAAGCTATTTCACTCAACTTTTTACTAAATGAATTTTATGTTTTAATTTTAGGACTTTCAATTGGTAATTTTCTTAATCTTTATATGCCAACTAATTCAAAAGCTATCGACAATACAAAATTAAAAGTAGATAACATCTTAAAAATAATTTTAGTAGATATTGCTGAAAGTTTAAAATGTAGTTGTGTTTCTGTTAATGAAAATAAAAACTTTAAATTATTAAAATCAACAATTGAAGAAGGAAAGAAACTATCTTTGCTTGATTATGATAACTCACTCTTTGACAAGTGCAATGAAAATTTAGATTTCTTCTCTCTAAGAAGAAGACAGTATAGAATTTTAACTAGAATGAGAGCTTGTTTTAGAAGGTTGTATATAACTCATGAATATAGTATTATTATTGCAGATTTTATAAACAAAGTTTCTGAAAGTATTAGTATTGAAGCTAATAGTATTCCTTTAATTAAAGAGCATAAAGAATTGACAGAACTTTTTTCAAACTTTCCTTTACCAAAAACACGAGCAGAATTTGAGAATAGAGCTACTCTATTTCAACTTTTACAAGAGATGGAAGAGTTTTTAAAAGCAAAAATAGAATTTCAAAGTAGCTATAAGGGATAATTAATAATCATTAAGGAGAACAGAATGTTAGATAAAAATAAACGGCATATAAATTATTTGAGACTTTCTATTACAGACCACTGTAATTTAAAGTGCCAATACTGCCTTCCTGAAAAAGTTAAAAGATTTCACAATAACTCTGATTTATTGTCAAGTGATGAAATTGAAAAAATTGTAAGTGCTTTTTCTCTAATTGGAATTAAAAAAATTCGTATTACAGGTGGAGAACCTTTAGTTCGAAAAGATTTTTTAGATATTTTAAAAAAAATAAACTGCATTGAAGGTGTTGAAAAAATTGCTATTACAACAAATGGATTTCAACTTTTAGAAAATCTAGATTCTTTTTCAAAAAATGGATTAAATCGAATAAACATAAGTTTGGACAGTTTAAATCCTGAAAAATATCATAAAATTACTCGTGGTGGAGATTTTCATGCTGTTTTTGAAAGTATCAAAAATGCAAGTATTAAAAATTTTGAAAAAGTCAGTTTAAATGTTGTTATTATGAAAGATGTTAATGATGATGAGATTCTTGATTTTGTAAATTTAACAAAAGATTTAAATATTGGAGTAAGATTTATTGAACTTATGCCAATAGGAGAAGGTAAAAAGTTTAACTCTGTTAAAAACTCAGAAATACTGGATTTTATTAAAAAACACTACTTCTTAGAAAGTAATTTTAATCTAGAAACTGACGGTCCTGCAACTTATTATAAAATAGATGGTTTTTTAGGTGAAATTGGATTTATTAGTCCTCTTTCAAATAGATTTTGTGATAAATGTAATAGAGTTAGAGTAACTTCAGAAGGTTTTTTAAAACTTTGCTTACATTACAACGAAGGTATTGATTTAAAACAATACCTAAAAGAAGGTATATCAGTAGAAGAGTTATCATTAATAATTGAAAAGGCAATATACAATAACAAACCAAAAGAACATAAAATGGATTCTATGGAAGACATTGAAAATCTAGAAGATATTGAAACAAAAGGTATGAATGAAATAGGAGGATAAAATGGGGAAAATTATTGCAATTTGTATAAGTGAACAAAAGGGGACAGAAAAATCTGTCATCGAAAAAGGGGTTTTAGTTCAAAATTTTGGACTTCAAAATGATGCTCATGCTGGAAATTGGCATAGACAGATTAGTTTATTAGAAGTTGAGAAAATTAACGATTTCAATGAA
Organism: Cetobacterium sp.; assembly: GCA_051652625.1. GTDB lineage: Bacteria > Fusobacteriota > Fusobacteriia > Fusobacteriales > Fusobacteriaceae > Cetobacterium_A. The sequence goes on along the minus strand of JBOFUO010000060.1, from coordinate 7,382 downwards.
AAAGGTGGAAATGTTGATTTTGGAGCTTTTGGAGAAAATTTGATAATTGAAGGTGTTGATTTAAAAAATTTAGCTGTTGGAGCTGTGTTAAAAATTGGAAGTGCTATTCTTCAAATAACTCAAAAAGGAAAACAATGTCATCACCATTGTAAAATATATCATAGAGTTGGTGATTGTATTATGCCTCGTGAAGGTGTTTTTGCTAAAGTAATTGAAGGTGGAGAAATTTATCCTGGTGAAACTATTGAGGTTATTGAATCACCTATCATATTGGAAGCTTGTGTTGAATCATATTCTGAAGCTTTAATTGCTATAAAAAATGGAGCTAATAGAATCGAGCTTTGTGATAATTTAAGTGAAGGTGGAACTACTCCCTCATATGGAAGTATTAAAAAAATAAGAGAGTTAGCAATTCCTACTTTTGTTATGATTAAGCCTAGAGGTGGTAATTTCTGTTATTCAAAAGATGAAATTGAAATTATGATAGAAGATATTAGAATATGTAAAGAGTTAGGTGTACTAGGTGTTGTTTTTGGTACTTTAACTGAATACAACGAAATTGATTATAGTTCTCTTCAAAAGTTAATTAACGAAGCTAAACCAATGAGTATAACTTTCCATAAGGCTATTGATGAAATTAAGAATCCAGAAGCTGAAATTCTAAAGCTTGCTCAAATGGGTGTTGATAGAATTCTAACTTCTGGAAAAAAAGATACCGCTATCGAAGGTAGTGAACTTTTAAACAAAATTATTAAAACTGCTGAAGATAAAATCAAAATTGTTGTTGCTGGTGGAGTTACAAAATACAATTTAAATAAAGTCTCACATTTAATTCCTAATATGGAATATCATGGTAAAAAAATAGTTTAATGTAAATAATATTAAAAGGAGTGATGTATTTTATGAAATTTTTTAACAAAAAGTCTTTAATATTTTTTAGTTTTTTAGCTTTTACAACATCTTCAACTTATGCAAAAGAGTATATATCTTCTGCTAAAGGTTACAATGGTGACATTAAAATTTTAGCTGAAATCATTGATGATGAAATTAAAAATATTAAAATTTTAGAACAAAACGAAAGTAGCTTTACTATTGATGGAATGAACTCTATTATTTCAGATATTATTGAAACTCAATCTGTAAAAGTTGACAATGTTGCTGGAGCAACATCAACTAGTGTTGGACTAAAAAGAGCGGTTGCTAGAGCTGTTAAAGACTCTGGGGCTAACTTAAAAACAAAAGAAAAAAAAGAAGTTGTATATAATGATATTACAACTGATATCGTTGTTATTGGTGGAGGTGGAGCTGGACTTACCGCTGCTATTGCTGCTAAAGATAAAGGTTCTGAAGTTATTTTAATTGAAAAATCTGCTATTTTAGGTGGTAATACAAACTATGCAACTGGTGGACTAAATGCCGCTAAAACATCTGTTCAGAAGTCTAAAAATATAAACGACTCTATTGAAGGTTTTGTTGAAGATACTATGAAAGGTGGAAAAAATACAAACAATGTAGCTTTAGTTAAAAAGATGGCCGATTCATCTTCTGAAATTGTAGATTGGCTAATCGGAAAAGGAGTTGACCTTAAAGACCTTGGAAGAATGGGTGGACAAAGTGTTGATAGAACTCATAGACCTACTGGGGGGGCTCCTGTTGGACCAAATATGATTGCTGCTCTTTCAAAGTCAGCTAGAACTGCTGGAGTAGATATTAGACTTTCAACTTTTGCTGAATCTCTTATTTATGATGGTGAAGCTATTAGAGGAATTACTGTAAAAGCTCCTAATGGGCAAAAATATACTATTAACTCTACTGCTGTAATAATTGCTACTGGTGGTTTTGGTGCAAACTCAGATATGATTGTTGAAAATAACTCTTCTCTAAAAGGTTTTGGTACAACAAATCACAAAGGTGCTACTGGTGATGGTATAACTCTTGCAAAATCTGTTGCTGCTGATTTTGTGGATATGAATGAAATACAAACTCATCCAACTGTTATTCCTTCTAATAGTGTTATGATTACAGAAGCTGTTAGAGGAAATGGAGCTATCCTTGTAAATAGAGATGGTGAAAGATTTGTTAACGAATTAGAAACAAGAGATGTTATCTCTAAAGCTGAACTTGCTCAAGAAGGTGGAAGTGCTTTCCTTATATTTGATGAGACTGTTAAAAACAGCTTAAAAGCAATTGACAGCTATGATAAAAAAGGTTATTTAACAAAAGCTAGCTCAATAGAAGAACTTGCTCAAAAATTAGATATCTCTCCTAAAAACTTAGAGAAAACTTTCACTAAATATAACGAAAATGTTAAAGCTGGAAATGATACTGATTTTAGAAGACAAAGTTTAAAAACTACTTTAGTTAGGGCTCCTTTCTACAGTGTTGAAGTAGCCCCAGCTGTTCATCATACTATGGGTGGTATTGTTATTAATGAAAAAGCAGAAGTATTGTCTAATAACGAACCAATAAGTGGTCTTTATGCTGCTGGTGAGGTAACTGGTGGAGTACACGGTGCTAACAGATTAGGTGGTAATGCTGTTGTTGATATTACTGTTTTTGGTAAAATCGCTGGAGAAAATGCAAGTTACTTTTCTAAGTGATTGTTCTTTTTTAAACCTAATAGTTTTTTTATCGCATATTTTTTTAAAAAAATATGCGATTTTTTTGTTTTTTTTGAAAGTTTGTATTGATTTATTGTACAAACTATGATAAAATTATGGTAGCTTATAAATTTTAAATAGGCTGTATATATTTTATAAATGTGATTTGTGAAAAAATATTTTCATTTCGCATAATTAAATTTAATTTTCAAGGAGGAAAAATGAGTAAAAATTCTACAAAAAAATTAAGCTTCTTCGAAAAATTCTTAAATTTTGTTGAAGTAACAGGAAACAAATTACCTCATCCAGTTGCAATGTTCTTTGGTTTCTTTGTTGTTACAGTTATTTTCTCTGTTGTTCTTTCACACATGGGTATTTCTGTTAATTATAAAGAAATTTCAAGAACTTCTGGTGAAGTTATCGAAAAAACAACTTATGTTCAAAATCTTCTAACAAGAAGTGGTATCAGAGAAATATTTGGAACAACAGTTAAAAACTTTACAGGACATGCTGCACTTGGTTCAATTGTTGTTGCTATGCTTGGAGTTGGATTAGCTGAAGGAACAGGATTGTTAAACTCTTTAATCAAAAAAATCGTTATTTCAACACCTAAACAACTAGTTTCTGCAATAGTTGTATTTGCTGGAGTTATGTCTAATATTGCATCAGATGCAGGTTATGTTGTTCTTATTCCACTTGGAGCAGTTATCTTCTTATCATTTGGAAGACACCCACTTGCAGGTATTGCTGCTGCATTCGCTGGAGTTTCTGGTGGATTCTCTGCAAATCTTTTAATCGGTACTACAGATCCATTGCTTGGAGGTATAACTACATCTGCTGCACAAATCGTTTTACCTGGTTATTCTGTTACTCCTACTGCAAACTTCTTCTTTATGTTTGTATCAACATTCTTTATTACTTTTGTTGGTGGTTGGATTACTGATAAAATTGTTGAACCAAGATTAGGAAATTATAAGGGACCTAAAGTTGATGTTGATTTAAACAATCAAATTAGTCCTGAAGAGAAAAAAGGATTAAGAGCTTCTGGATTTGCTATTATTGGATTTATTCTTTTAATTCTTGTAATGGTACTACCAGAAAATGCAGTTTTCAAATTAACTTCTGAAGAAATAACTAAGTTTATTGCTACTAACAATAGACAGCCTGGAACTATGGAAATTTTAAAACCATTCTTCAGTGACTCTATTGTTTATATTCTTATGTTAGCTTTCTTTATACCAGGATTAGCTTATGGTATTGCTGCTAAAACGGTTAAATCTCACAAGGATGTAATTAAAGCTATGACTAGTGCAATGGCTTCTTGTGGACAAGTTTTAGTTATTATATTTGTTTCAGCTCAGTTTGTTTATGTTTTTTCAAAATCAAACATAGGAATTGTTATAGCTGTTAAGCTTGCTGGTATTTTAAAAGATTTAGGAATTTCTGGAATTTGGGCTGCTGTTGGATTGATATTCTTAACTGCTTTCGTTAATCTATTTATTGGTGGAGCTTCATCAAAATGGTTAATGTTATCACCTGTATTTATTCCAATGTTCGTTGAGTTAGGATTAACTCCTGAGTATACTCAACTTGCTTACAGAATTGGAGATTCTACTACAAACATAATATCTCCATTAATGTCTTACTTCCCAATCATAGTTGGTTTTGCTGCTAAATATGAAGAAAAAGAAGGAGCAATGGGAATTGGAACTATTATTGCTATGATGCTTCCTTATTCTATTATATTCTTAATTGGTTGGACTATTATGTTCATTGGTTGGACATATTTAGGATTACCAATTGGACCAGGAGTTAGTATGTTTATGTAATAACTAAAAGGATGAAGAAAATCTCTTCATCCTTTTTTTATAAATTTATTTTTCTGTTTTTATAACACCATTTTTATATTCTATTTTTACAACTCTATCCGTGAAAGGAATTTCTTGTGTAATATTTCCAGTAAAAAGCTTTCCTTTATAGTATAACTTTGTTCCTGTTAATTCTAAATTCTCATCACCAAATTTCACTTCTTGTTTTGCACATCCTATAAAAGATAAAGCTACTACAAATAATAATATTTTTTTCATAATATTTCTCCTAAGTCTATTTATTGATTTTATTATAACATATTTCAAAAGGATTTTTATATTTTTTTGGTAAATATCTATATCAAATTTTTTTACAGGTGGTATTATGAGTACAGACTTTGCAATATTAGCATTTTTTACTTTGATGTTAACCTATCTCTTGATATGTGAAATTTTTACAATATTATTTCGATTAACTGGATTAACAGAAGAAACAGCACGATTTCAAGTTATCTCTATGCTTACTACATGTGGATTTACCACAAGTGAAAGCGAATTAATAATTTCATCTAGAAAAAGGAAGAAGTTAGCATTTATAACTATTCTTTTTGGATATATTTTCTCTGTAACAATTGTATCTATGATTATAAATTTTTTTATGAGATTAAAAGATGAAAATAGTTTTTTAATGATTGTTAAAATTATAATTGCTATAATATTTTTAATTATTATAGGCTATTCTTTATTTAAAGTAAACTTTGTTAAAAATAACTTCGACCAATTTATTAGTAAAATTGGTATTAAAATCATGTTTAAAAATCAACATAATCCAATTATGGTTTTGGGAGTTTTTAAATCTGAAGTTATTGCTGAAGTTTCTATTACAAATATTCCAGAAGAATTAATGAATAAAAAATTAAAAAATTCATATGTTCGATCAAATTATAATTTACAAATTCTTACAGTTATTAAAGAAAATAAAAATACTGAACCTGTTACAGGAGAAACAATTCTTGAAAATGGTGATAAAATAATTGTCTTTGGAAATTTGAAAAATATAAAGAAACTTTTTATAAAAGAAAAACAATTCTAATAAAAGAAATCTCTCTTTTTTTCGTATATAACTAACAGAATGCTTTATTATAAAGGAGGTACCCTTATGTTTCATTTTGTTCATGATTATGAGTTTTTAGGTTTAGCTAAAAAGAATTTTACTGATGATTATGGTAATGATATGTGTCAACTTTACTATATATATAAATGTAAAAAATGCCATAAAATAAAGAGTAAAGAGTTCATGGTTTCAAAATCTGACGAGTCTGATGGAATTCCAACAATACTAGGTATATATCGTAATGCTTTAGACTGTGATGTTCTTAAAGCCCTGGATATATCTTAAATTTAAAGGAGGATAAAAATGATTTTAAAAGATTTTAAAGAGTTTGCTATTAAAGGAAATGCTGTTGATTTAGCTGTCGGTGTTATCATTGGTGGAGCATTTGGAAAGATAGTTACCTCTATTGTTAATGACCTTTTAATGCCTATTGTTGGAGTTTTATTAGGCGGTATCAACTTTTCAAGTTTAAAGTATATAATAAAAGCTGCCGAAGGAGATATTCCTGAATTAGCAATAAAATATGGAAACTTTATACAATCAATTGTTGATTTCACAATAATTGCATTTTGTATTTTCCTTTTAGTTAAATTAATAAATGAACTACGTAAAAAAGATGAGATTCCTACTACACCAACTGGACCTACTAAAGAAGAAACTCTTTTAACAGAAATTAGAGATCTTTTAGCTAAAAAGTAAAAAGTAAAAAGGGCTGTTAGAAAAATAACAACCCTTTTTTTATTTTATTAATTTATCTTATTATTACTTTACTTTTGAATAAATTGAACACCTCTTTTACAGAGATTATACTATTAATTTTCCAAGCATCTTTTCCAGCAAAGAAAATTCCCTCTTCAGAGTTTCCTTCGTGACCTTTAATTAAACTATCTTTTACACAAAATTTTCTACTACATTTTTTTAAACAGCTTGTACAACTTTTTGGTGTTAATTTTTCTTCGGCTATAACTCTATTTACATATGTAGAAACAATTGCATTTGCAGGTAATCCAGCTGAACTCATAATTTGAACTACATCTCCCTCTTTAGAGTTCACGTATACCTCTTTAAACTTTCTGCTTACTTCACACTCTTCTGTTGCTACAAAACGGCTTCCCATTTGCACTCCTGCAACTCCTAAAGCCATCATTCTTTCGGCATCTTCAGGTGTAATAACTCCTCCAGCACCAAAAACTGGAATATTAACTCCTTTTACAATATCTTCTACTATATCCCAAGAATCTTTTTCTGTTCCCAAATGGCCACCAGCATTTCCACCTTCAACAACTATGGCATCTGCTCCTAACTTTTCTGCTATTTTAGCTAATTTTAAACTTGAAACTATTGGAACTATCTTAACTCCTGTTCCTTTTACTGTTTCAAATACATCTCTTGAAAATCCAGCTCCACATATAATCATATCAACCTTTTCTTCAATTGAAACTTTAACAGCTTCTGCAAAATTTGATGCAGCAACCATTATATTAACACCAAGTGCTCCACCTTTTTCTATAATTAATTCTTTTGCTTTTCTTATCTCTTCTCTAAACTCTTCTGCAGGAATAGCTGTTCCAGATATAATTCCAATTCCACCTTCATTTGCTACTGCTGAAGCCAATCTAGACATTGAAGCTCTTATTCCCATTCCACCTTGAATTATTGGTACCTCTATATTTAAATCTCCTATTTTCATATTCCACCTCCAAGTTTAATAACACGTGTATTATAACACGTGTTATCTTAAAATGGAAACTTTATTTAATTATTTTTTCTCTATTCACCATAAAAATTTTCAATATTATCTATCTGCGAGTATACAACTGCAGCTAATTTATGAGATAGATGTCTTATTCTTTTTTCTTC
>JBOFUO010000059.1:0-50295 GCA_051652625.1 Cetobacterium sp. | reverse complement strand
ATAAAAGAGAATTATACTGTGTACCCGTAGGCTAAATGGGGAATTAACGACCACGGAGAACTAAATAAACTGTAGTAGAATATCGAGGCAGAGTTCGTTGAAGTGGTAAAAATCAAAGACAGATACTTTTGTATATGTTTTTTGTAGCAGTGATACTGTGTTAAATAATTTAAATAATCATCGGAACTATCTTCACACAATACCTGAACTTGCGTTGCAAGAGTTTAAAACTTCTCAATATATAAGAGAGATTTTAGATAAAGAAGGTGTTGAATATCATACTATTGATACAAGTACCATTGCTTTTATTAGGGGTAACAGTGATTCGTGTATTGCTTTTAGAGCAGATATTGATGCTTTGCCATTAAAAGAAGAAAGTAATAATCCATTTAAATCTAAAATTGATGGTATGATGCATGCTTGTGGACATGATGGACACACTGCTATGCTTTTAGCATTTATTCAAGAAATTAAAAAAATGATTTCTAAGAATATCGAATTAAAGAAATCTTTACTCTTTATTTTTGAAGCTGGAGAAGAAGGAGCAGGGGGTGCTCGTTTTATAATTAATGATGACTATTACAAATCTAAAAATATTGAGGCTATTTTTGCTCTTCATGTATATCCTGATATAAATGTTGGGGAGTTTGGTATAAAATCTGGTTGTGTTTCTCTTCAAAACATAAATCTAGATATATCTTTAACTGGAAAAGGATGCCACGGTGCTCAGCCACATAAAGGTGTTGATTCTATTTTGGTTGGAGCAAAACTTGTTGAAGCCTATCAATCTTTAAAATCTAGAAGTGTCCCATCTTATGAGCATTTCTTATTAACTATTGGAGCTTTTCACGCTGGAACAGTTAGAAATATTATTCCTGAATCTGTTAACATGTTAGGAACTATTCGACTTGAAAACACAGCTTTAATACCTTTAATAAAAAATAAAATTGAAAATATAAATTCTGGTTTTGAAACTGCATTTGATGTTAATATTGATATGAAGTTTGAACCTTTTTATCCACCAGTTATAAATGATAACAACCTTTTTAAAAAATCAGTTAAAGCTCTTAGTAAAAAAGTGGTTTATACAGATATTTCACTGAGTGGTTCAGAAGATTTTTCATTCTATTTACAAAATGGAACACCTGGTCTTTTCGGCTTAATTGGAATTAAAGATATTGAACATGGATATACATCTTCACTTCATAATAATAATTTTGATTTTAACAATGAAGCTTTAGTTCATGGTGTACAATTTTATTTAGATATATTAAATGAATTCCATTCAATATAATAATACAAGGAGTTTTTATGAACATAACTTTAAATTTTTTATTAATTTTAAATTTTTTATTTTTTAGTCAAAATGCTTTTTCAAAATCAAACAATAATATTGTTATTGCTCAAGGATCAAAACCAAAATCTTTAGACCCACATACTTTTAATGAATTTCCAACTTTGGGTATTACAGAGCATATATTCAATACTTTAGTTACTCTTGATGATAATGGTATTCCCTCTCCAGAGATAGCTAAAGATTTTAAATATTTATCACCAACAGAAATTATTTTTACTATAAGAGAAGATATTAAATTTCATAATGGTGAAATTCTTACAACAGATGATGTTATTTTTAGTTTAGAAAGAATGCTTCAAAAACCTGGAAGTAGAGTTATACTAAAAGATATCCAAAATATCTCAAAAACTTTAGATAATAAAGTTTTAATAACTCTAAAAGAACCTTCAGCTCCATTTTTAGCTAATTTAACTCTACCTATAGCTGCTATTATGAATAAGCAGTATATTCTAAATGGCAATAATATTGCTTTAAAACCTATGGGAACAGGTCCTTATGCTGTTACTGATTGGGGTGATGGCGATAAAATTGTTATGACTAGCTTCAAAGATTATTTTAAAGGGGTTCCTAAAAATGATGGATTAACATTTAAAATAATTACAGAAAATACAAGTCGTTTAGCTGCTCTTGAAACAGGAGAAGTTGATATAATATACGCTATATCACCTATTGATTTTAGAATAGTAGAAAATAATCCCGAACTAAATCTGTTACACAAAACTACTACTACTACAGAGCTTATGGTTTTAAATGTAGAAAAACCCGAACTGAAAAACAAAAATATTAGAAAAGCTATTCACATGGCTATAGATAAAGAGGGGATTTTAGACGCTATTTTCTTAAATAGAGGCTCTGTTGCGACTTCCCCTATAAATCCTAACATATTTGGTAGCTCTCAAGATTTACCCTATTTAAAGCAGGATTTAGAAGGTGCTCGTAATATTTTAAAAAAAGAAAAAATAGTAGCACCTTTAAAAATATGGACAAGTGAAAATGCTGTTAGAGTTCAAATAGCTCAAATTATTCAAGCTAATTTAAAAGATATTGGAATAGAGTCTAGTATTGAGATTGTTGAATGGGGAACTTTCTTAAAAAGAACTTCTGAAGGAGTTCACGATATTTTATTAACAACTTGGATTTTAGGAGTTAGTGATATTGATACTGTTGTAAGTACTCTTTTCCATTCTAGCTCGATTGGAGCAGAAGGCAATCGTTCTTTCTATAGTAATCCTCTTTTAGATAGTAAAATTGATATAGCTCGTTCAACTACTGATATCGAAAAACGAAAAGTGTTATACAAAGAGATTCAAGAGATTATTTTAGATGAAAATCCTTTAGTGCCTTTGGTTTATAAAATTGATGGAATTGGAATTAATAAAAAAATAGAAGATTTTGATTATAATAAAGCTAGTATGAGAAATTACTATGAAAATATGAGAAAAGTAGATGCTGATTAGCATCTACTTTTTTTATTACCTATTTAGTATTTTACAATTTTTATATTCGTTTTTAGCTCCTGATTTATATGTGCAAGTTCCTGTTAAGACCTTACACTTTATTGACATATAATCATCAAAAAATATTCCTATTGAATTTTGACACTCCAAAGTAGGGTATTGTTCAATTACATCTTTTTTTTCTTCTTCTGTTATAAAATATCTTTCCATTCAACTACTCCTAATCTTATTTTTTTATTTTGTAATATGCTTCTCTAAGTAAAAAATAGTAAATACCAGTTAATACATATGAAGCAGAAATATAATTTAATATACCTCTATCTAAATTTTTAATTCCTAAACTTACTATTATAGCTCCTATTATAAAAGATATTATATTAATAGAGTAATATTTTAGCTTCCATAAGTTTTCTTTATTTCCTCTTAGACAATGTCCAATTACAACTCCTAAATCTGTTACTGTTCCTGTCATATGAGTTGTTCTAATTACCATTCCTTTATAACGAATAAATAATCCATTCTGTAACCCTAAACAAAATGCTAAAATAAATACAAATATCAATTTAGAATTTAGGTATACTTGACCTATTTTTAACACTATTCCAATAAATATAAATGTATCACCATATCTTTTTGTAAATTCAAAATCTCTACCTGATCCTATTGTAATCCCAGAAATTATTGCTCCTACAAAAAAAGACCCTACCAATCCTAACATTATTTTTAAATTAGGTATATTATAATAAGCTATATCTGTAGAAATTCTTGTTATACTACCTGTTATATGACTAGCTGTTAATGAAAACTCTATAATCGCATATGCATTCATACCGCCACCTAAAAGTGCTAATACGCTAATCCATAAAAATAGTTTGTTTTCTATTTTTTCCATTTTATCCTTCTTAACTATTAATATTTTATTTTAAAAACTACCTTTTTTAAATCTTCTACTTTATTATCTTTTGAAATTAAAGGCATGTGTGGTTCATCTGGAAACACTATTAAGAAGTTATTCTTATTCATCTCTAGTCTATACTGTTCTTCTCCTTCAACAACTCCAAAGTCTGTTATTTCATTATATTCTGTTTTTTCTTTTAACGAATCTTTTAATGAATATCCAATTCCTTCTTCTCCATCAATAACAACATGAATATCTATGTATTTTTTATGAATTTCAAAAAAACACTCTTCAATTATCTTTGTTTTACATTTTTGAAGATTAAAGAATACATTATCTCCATCAACCTCATTTTTTCCTTCAACACCATTTTTATAACTGCAATTTTCTATACTTTCTATTGCTAAATCTAGCCCTTTTGAAATCCCCTTATAAAATTTCAGTTCATTTAATTGTCCAAAAATCATTTTTCTATTCCTCCTCTTTCTATTTATTTGATATATAATCTAATAATATTCTAAAATCCTTTAGAAAGTCAAGCTATAATTTAATTTAGATTGATTTTTTTTGATAATTCTCTTATAATATAGTGTGAATAAAATATTTTTAGAGGAGGACATTGTGTTACAAAAATTTAAAAGAAACTTTTCAATTATAGCACATATAGATCATGGTAAATCTACTGTAGCTGATAGACTATTACAAGCTACTGGTACAGTTACTGCGAGAGATATGAAAGAACAACTTCTTGATTCAATGGAATTAGAGAGGGAAAAAGGAATTACAATAAAAGCCCAGGCGGTTACTTTAAATTATACAGCAAAAGATGGTAACAATTATGAATTAAACTTAATTGATACTCCAGGTCACGTTGACTTTATATATGAGGTATCTCGTTCATTAGCAGCTTGTGAAGGAGCTCTATTAGTTGTAGATGCTGCTCAAGGTGTTGAAGCTCAAACTCTTGCTAACGTTTATTTAGCTTTAGAAAATAATCTTGATATCGTTCCTGTTATAAACAAAATTGACTTACCTGCTGCTGATGTAGATAAAGTTAAAAACGAAATCGAAGATATTATAGGTTTACCTGCTGATGATGCTGTTCTAGTTTCAGCTAAGTCTGGAATTGGAATTGATGACCTTTTAGAAGCTATTGTTGAAAGAATTCCTGCTCCTACATTTGATGAAGAAGCTCCATTAAAAGCTATGATATTTGACTCTTTATTTGATGATTATCGTGGTGTTATAACTTATGTTAAAGTACTTGATGGTTGTATTAAAAAAGGAGACAAAATAAAAATTTGGTCAACTGGAAAAGAGTTTGACATTCTTGAATGTGGAATATTCTCTCCTGTTAAAAAAGAAAGAGCTGAATTAAGTTCTGGTTCAGTTGGATATATTATAACTGGTATTAAGACGATTCAAGATACACAAGTTGGAGATACTATAACTCATGCTAAGAGACCTTGTCTTGAGCCATTACAAGGATTTAGAGCTGCTCAATCAATGGTATTTGCTGGATTATATCCTCTATCTACTGATGACTATGAAGATCTAAGAGAAGCTTTAGAAAAATTACAACTAAATGATGCTTCATTAACGTTTGTTCCTGAAACATCTCTTGCACTAGGATTTGGATTTAGATGTGGATTCTTAGGTTTATTACACATGGAAATCATTGTTGAAAGACTTAGAAGAGAGTATGATATTGATTTAATTTCTACTTCTCCATCAGTTGAGTATAGAATCACTCTTGAAGGTAAAGAAACTTATGTTATTGATAATCCTTGTGATTTCCCTGAAGGTGGAAGATCTAAATTTATCGTTGAAGAACCTTACATAAAAGGAAGTATTCTTACTCCTAAAGATTATGTTGGAAACGTTATGGAACTTTGCCAAGAGAAAAGAGGAGTTTACATCGATATGAAATATATTGATGACAACAGAACTATGGTAATTTATGAGTTACCTCTTGCTGAGATTGTTATAGATTTCTATGATAAATTAAAATCTAGAACTAAAGGATATGCTTCATTTGAATATGAAATGATTGGATATAAAGAAGCTACACTTGTTAAAGTTGATATTCTTGTTTCTGCTAATCCTGTAGATGCGTTTTCATTTATTGCTCACACTGATCATGCTGCTTCTAGAGGAAGAGCTATCTGTGAGAAATTAAAAGAAATCATTCCTAGACAACAGTTCGAAGTACCTATTCAAGCTGCTTTAGGAGCTAAAATAATAGCTAGAGAAACTATCAAAGCATATAGAAAGAACGTTCTTGCTAAATGTTATGGTGGAGATATCTCTAGAAAGAAGAAACTTTTAGATAAGCAAAAAGAAGGAAAGAAAAGAATGAAGCAAATAGGAAATGTAGAAATTCCTCAAGAAGCATTTGTATCTGTACTTAAGCTTAACGATTAATATATATAAAATGGACTGTAGTGGTCCATTTTTTATTTTTTGTAATTTATAATAGAATTACTAAATTTTTGTATGAAAAAAAGGAGAGATATTATCTCTCCTTAAAAGAATCTTAGTTAGCTTTTTCAGCGTAAACTGAAACTTGCTTCTTATCTCTTCCTAATCTCTCGAACTTTACGTATCCAGGGATTAATGCGAATAGAGTATGATCTTTTCCACATCCAACGTTGTTTCCAGCGTGGAATTGGTTTCCTCTTTGTCTAACGATGATGCTTCCAGCTGTTACAACTTCTCCATCATACTTTTTAACTCCAAGGTAATTTGGATTAGAATCTCTTCCGTTCTTAACTGAACCTTGTCCTTTTTTCTTAGCAAATAATTGTATATTTAATGTAAATAGCATCTAAATTTCCTCCTTCTCTACAAGCTTTATGTGTTTAGGATAACCCTTAGATAGTTCTTTTAACATTAATACCATTGTATTTAATAATACATGAACTTCTTTTTCCTTTTGAGAAAATTCCATTCCTCTCATATCAACGTCTAAGTACCCATCAGAGTCAATCTCAAATCTTGGCGTTATATCCAAGACTTCCTGCAGTCCTCCTAAGGGAAACTGCATAGCCATTGAAACTGCTGCACAAACAATATCATGTCCGTACTCAGCGTATTCCGCATGACCAGTGGCTTTGTATCTTACTACTTTGCCATCTTTTCTAAATACTTCAATCTTCGTCATAATTTAATTATGCGTTGATTGCTGTAATTTTTATCTCAGTGAAAAGTTGTCTATGACCTTTCTTTCTGTGATATCCAGTTTTTGGCTTGTATTTGAAGTTAACAACTTTTACTCCTTTACCTTGCTCTACAACTTCTGCTACAACTTTAGCACCTTCAACAACAGGAGTTCCAACTTTAACCTCTCCATTGTTTGATACTAAAAGAACATCCGTTAATTCTACAGTCGTGTTAACTTCAGCATTTAGTTTTTCAACTCTTAATACTTCACCTACTGTAACTTTGTACTGTTTTCCACCAGTTTTTATAACTGCGTACATTCTAACACCTCCAAAAGTATAAAGATCGCTAGATTCGGTTGCTGACGACCTTATCCAAGCTTAATCTACCGTTTATATTATCATTTTTTTCTAATAATGTCAACTATTTTATTTCATCCATTCCTGTGAAATTGGTGATCCGTTTCTAAAAGTAGCTACCTTTGTAACTTCTCCTTTTATATTAAAATATCTCCATTCTCCATTAGGTAATCCACCAGACAATCTTCCTTTTTCTCTGATTACACCATTATCCCAATAAGCTACCCATTCTCCATTTCCACCTGATAAATTTTGTTCACTTATTATTTTTCCAGCTTCATCATACCAATTCATTGGTCCAGATATTCTTCCACCTGAATATGTAACTCTCGAACGAATATTTCCTGTGTTTCTATAGTATGTTTCTTGAACTCCATTTTTTAATCCACCTGAATAAGGTTCTTTCATTCCTATTCTTCCAGCTTCTGAATACCAAATTTTATATCCATCTAATTTTCCATCTTTAAATTCTTCTGAGTAGTGTTTGTGTACACCCACAACAGCAATAAATACTCCTGTAAATGGAACTGATGACTCTTGATTATAAGCTAATTTATTTCTTACTCTTTTTTTACCTATATTAACTTGATCAACTCCATTTAAAGAAACCTCTGAAATTGAACTTTCTGCTAAAGCAACATTTTGTTTTGTATGAATTATATCTGTTTGAGGTATAAAGTCTCCTTCTCTCATTGTTGATATTTTTACACCACTCTCTTCTTTTAGCACTGTTGGTAACAAAATACGCTCTTCAAGATTTTGATTTTTTTCTAAAGGAGTACATCCAATTAATGTTAGTAATAATACACCAATTACTATCTTCATTTTCTTCATTTTTTTCTCCCAATATTATTTTTTGTAAAAAATAAAGCCAAGAAATTTTATAAAAAATTCTTGACTTATCATTTTCTTTTTTTGATAGGCATTAAGTAAGCCGGGTTTTGTATTTGTTAATCATTTATCTAGAGCTATAATTGCTTATAGCTTCAAGCAACTTACCCTGAGAGAGGACGAGCAGCCCCTATTACTCTCCTATTTAGCCTTGCTCCAAAGGGGGTTTACCTAGCTTCTTTAGTCTCCTAAAAAACTGGTGGTCTCTTACACCGCCTTTTCACCCTTACTACTCGAAAGTAGCGGTCTATTTTCTGTGGCACTTTCCTTAAAGTTTCCTTTAGTAGCCGTTAGCTACCCTTTTGCTCTGTGGAGCCCGGACTTTCCTCTTGCAATGCAAGCGATTAACCCTAATACCTATCTTTTGCTAAATTTATATTTTTTCTTTTTTCTTTTTACCTGTAATATTCTAATATATAATAAGAATATTGTCAACACAATTCCTAAAAATACTTTAGTAGCTAGTGAAATTTGTATTGAATCTTCACTTTCTTTTTCAGAATCATACGCTGACTTTAACACCTCTTTTAATCCATCTACTAAATTTATAGCTAATAAACTTTCATCTTTTTCACCTATAAACTCTTCTACATTATCCAAAAGTAATGTTAAATCTGCTGACATATCTTCAGGGTTTAAATCTTGAGATAGTTTTATTTGAATTTTTATACCACTATTTTCTTCTTCTTTATTTTTGATCAAATTTATAATAACCGTTTCTTCTTGCTCTTCTGGTTCAAATCCTTCATTATCTTGTAATGTATTTAAATATATTTTTTTACCAGTTTCTTTTTTAAACTCATCTATTGAAATTTTTAATTTTTCTTTATTCTCATCAGAAAAAGTTCCTCTATAGTCATTTATTTTTCCAAGGACCAAAGTAGAGAAAATCATTGTAATAATTGTTACTTTTTTTAGCATGCTTATTTTTTCTCCTTAAAATTTTTGAAAAACTGGTCCATCATTGAATGTTGCAACACTTATTTCAAATTCTTTTTTTAACAAATCACTTATTAAATTTGAAAATATATGTTCACTTTCAAAGTGACCTATATCTATAATAGTAAAGTTTTCTTCTCTAGCATCCATAGCTTCATGATATTTTACATCTCCAGTTATTAATACTTCAGCTCCAGCTTTTTTTGCTTTTCTCCAGTATGAAGCTCCTGATCCACTAACTAGAGCAATTTTTTTAATATCCTTTAGCTTTTTTGCCTTCACAAAACTTATACTATCTAAAGCTAGTTTTTCTTTCAATCTATTTAATAATTTTTCTAAAGATAGTGTTTCATCTAGCTTGTAAACTCTTCCAATTCCATACTCTCTATCATTTTTTTCTAAACGTTCTAAAATTTTACCATCTTTAAAACCTAATATATCTTCACCTAAAAAATCATTTAATCCTGATTTTGAAGAATCTAAATTTGTATGCATTGAATATACAGCTATTCCTTTTTCAATCAACTTTATAATTTTTCTTCCTATTAAAGTATCTGAATTTATATTTTTTACTGGTTTAAAAATAAGAGGATGATGAGTTATAATTAAATTTGCATGAGACTCTATAGCTTTTTCTATAACGTCATCAGTTAAATCTAAAGAGAGTAATATCCCTGTTATTTCAGAATCTCTTCTACCTACTAACAATCCAACATTGTCCCATTCTTCAGATAAATTAAGAGGAAACTTATTTTCTAAAAAATTTATAAGTTTACTTAGTTTCATATTTTTAAACTTCTTCCCCCTCCTAAAGATATTTTAGTTAAAGCTTCTTCAAATAACTTTTCACCTTCACCTCTTTTTAAATCTAACCCATTTTCAATTTCAAATAATGATTCTCTTTTGTTTCCAACTAATCCATAATATCTCTTTAATATTTCTTCTTCAGTATGAGAAATCTTTTTTGCTACTGATGTATAGTCTAATTTTTCAACTTCTATTATTTTCTCTTCTATTATTTCAGATCTCTCTTCTAAAGGAACAGCTTCAACTTCTTCTTCGTCATCTAATTCTGCTACAATTTCATGTTCTATTAAATCTTCTTTTCTCTTTAAAAAATAGCTTTTATACATATGTTTTTCTGTTTCTACCTTCTCAGTTATAAACAGTATCATCTCTCTTCTTACCCAAAGTTTAATGTACTCTAATACATCTCCGTTAGATGGTCTATATTCTTCTAGAGCTTTTATAACACCTATGCTACCTTCTTGAATTAAGTCTAAGTAATCAATACCGGCTATTAAATAATCAAAAGCTATATTAGCAACCTCTCTTAAATTCCCCTCTGTTAATTTATGGATACTCTCTTCTTCATCCAAAGTTTCTAATAAAACTGCTATTTCCTCTTCTGTTAAATGATTAATATAAGAGATCTCTTCTAAGTATTCTCCAACTATCCCTTCTACAACATAGTTATTTTCTTCAACTTTTTCTTCTTTTCTTACATCTACTGTTTCTAATTCTAATTTTAACTCAGCATTTTCTTTTAAAAATTTTACGAACTCTCTATCTTCTACACAGTTTTTTAATACTTCATTTTCAAATTCTCTTAATTTCATTTTTTCCCCTTATCTTTTTTTAATTTTTTATTTTTTTTATAAAATATAAAATGGGGGCATAATTCTCCCCCATATTACTATACTTTAAAGTCTTCTAATTTCTTTCTTCTACTTGGATGTCTTAATTTTCTAAGAGCTTTTACTTCTATTTGTCTGATTCTTTCTCTAGTTACCTTAAATATTTTTCCAACCTCTTCTAGAGTCTTTGGAGCTCCATCATTTAAACCGTATCTAAAGATTAAAACTTGCTCTTCTCTACTACTTAAAGTTTTTAAAACATCATTTAACTGTTCTCTAAGTAAAGTTCTATTAGTTAATTCATATGGATTTTGCATTTTATTATCTTCTACGAAATCTCCTAACTCACTATCCTCTTCACTTCCAACTGGAGTTTCTAACGATATTGGATCTTGGTTCATCTCTTGAATAGTTTTAATCTTTTCAACTTCCATAGTTAATCTATCTGCTAAAACTTCTGGAGTAGCATCTTTTCCTGTTTCTTGTAGATAAATTCTAGCTTCTTTTTTGATTTTATTTATAGTTTCTATCATATGAACTGGAATACGTATTGTTCTTCCTTGGTCAGCAATAGCTCTTGTTATAGCTTGTCTTATCCACCATGTTGCATATGTTGAGAATTTATATCCTTTGCTGTACTCAAACTTCTCTACAGCCTTCATAAGACCTATATTTCCTTCTTGAATTAAATCTAATAGCTTTAATCCTCTGTTTGTATGTTTTTTAGCTATACTTACAACTAATCTAAGGTTTGCTTCTATTAATTGTTGCTGTGAATATTCGTCACCCTCTAAAGCTGCTTTTGCATATCCTAACTCTTCTTCATGAGTTAATAATGGAATTTGACCAATTTCTCTTAAATACATTTTTATAGGTTCGTCAACTTCCATTTCACCAGTTATGCTAAATAAATCATCATTTGATAAATCATCCTCTGTAACCTCTTCTATTTCATCTGGATTAAAATCAAAATCTTCAGAATTAGTTTTAGTTGTTTTATCATCATCATCGTCATCGTCATCAGATTCAACAATAGGTTTTTTTACTACTGGAGTTATAATTTTTTTAGAATCTTTTTTTCCATCTATAGTTTTTTTTGTTACTTCTTGCTTTTTAACATCCTCTAAAGAAACAATTTTAATTCCTTGCTCTGTCATTCCGTTTATTAAAAACTCTATTCTTTCTGGTGGGAAATCTGAACCTAACTTACTATTTATCTCTTCATAGCTTATTACCTTAGTTTCCATTGCCTTTCTTAATAAAGTTAATACCTTTTCATTTTTTATAAACTCCTTCATTAGCTGAAGCCTCCTCTATTGAATAAAATTATCTCTCAAAATTTTATGCATTCATGTTTCTAAATTCAACATATAATGCTCGAAGGTTATTGAACTCTATATCTTGTTTCAATTTATCCTCTATTTTTTTCAACTTGATATGTTTTAACAAATCAGTTCTTTCTTTTAAAACATCTCTTAATTCTAGTATAAACCACGACATAAAAATAATTTGAAATCCTTTTTCAATATCTAATTTCTTAGAAAAATCATCTATAGAAAGTAAAGATATATTTACCAACTCCTTTTCTTCTTCACCAGTTAGATCTCCTGTTAAAATTATATCTTTTATTATATTAGTACTTTTTTCATTGTTTTCTTCTAGAAAGTCCACATAGTTGAATATTTTTTTTCCCAAACTACTTTTTAGATTTTTATTTTTAAAGTCATTAAAATACTCAGGTTGAGAAAGAATTAAAGCTAATGTTAGTTTTTCTAAGTTGTATAATCCTTTTTCGTCTAATTCTTTGGTTTCCTCTTTTTTTTCATAAGTAACTTTAATTTTCTTTTTATTTTTTATTACTAAAATTGATTTTAATATATCTATATCTATACTTAAAGCTTTTGATAATTTATCTATATATAAACTTCTCTCAAGATTGTTTTCTAAACATTGGAAAAACTCTTTAAATCTATTTATAAAATTTTGTTTGGACATATGATCGTTTAAACTATATTCTGATGAGTACTTTAGATATAGATAATCAAAAGCTTCTAAAGATTCTTTAACAACCTTTAAGAACGCTTCTTTTCCATATTTTTTCAAATAATCATCTGGATCTTTTGCATCTTTATAAACTAA
Organism: Cetobacterium sp.; assembly: GCA_051652625.1. Taxonomy (GTDB): domain Bacteria; phylum Fusobacteriota; class Fusobacteriia; order Fusobacteriales; family Fusobacteriaceae; genus Cetobacterium_A. Next base: position 37,456 of record JBOFUO010000059.1, on the reverse strand, counting down.
AACCCTTATATTAAAACCTTGAGATTTTAAAACTAATATAGCTCTTTCAGTTGCTGCTTGTCCTGCATCATCCATATCAAAAGATAAAATAACATTGTTTGTGTACTTTTTCAACAATTTCCCTTGCTCATCTGTTAATGCTGTTCCTAATGGAGCTAATGCCACATCAAATCCATAAGAATGAGCTGAAAGTACATCCATATAACCTTCCATTAAAATAGAATAGTTTTTCTTTTTTATATTACTTCCTTTTTGAATAAATCCATACAGATTTCTTCCTTTACTAAATATTGGAGTTTCTTGTGAATTTATATATTTAGGTATATCTTTACGATCTTCTAAAGTTCTTCCTCCAAAGGCTATTATTTTACCACTTACTGAATAAATTGGAAAGATAATTCTATTTCTAAATGAATCATAGATTCCTTTTTCAGTTTCTTTTGCTAATCCAAGTTGGAATATTTTTTCTTTTGAAAATCCTTTAATTATAAGATAGTCATATAGTCCTGTCCAAGAATTTCGAGCATATCCTATTCCACTAGTTTTTATTAATTCAGGATTTATTTTTCTTTTAGATAAATACTCTAAAGCTTCTCTAGCTGTATTTTCAAATACCTCTTTTTTATAATAATTATGAGCTTCTTCCATAATATCGTAATATTCTCTATCTTCATTGAGACTTGCATTGCCTACTTTTTTTATTGCAACGTTATATTTTTTTGATAATTCTTCTACTGCTTCAACAAAAGATATCTTTTTATACTCTGAATAGAACTTTATAGGATTTCCTCCAGCACCACAAACAAAACATTTACAAATGTTTTTACTTGGACTTACTACAAAAGATGGATTATTATCTTGATGAAATGGGCACAATCCTTTATAGTTTGCTCCAGTTTTTTTCAAGTCTACAACCTCTCCTACAACCTCTTCAATATGTAATTGTTGTAACAATAAATCAACATCTTCTGATTTATATTTCATTAATATTCTCCTGATCTTTAAGGTCTAATAATTAAAAAATATTTGAGAGCAAAACGCTCTATCCTAAATTATATTATATTTCTAGTAAATATGCAATTTATTTTTTATAAAATAAAAATAAAAAAGAAGGATTAATCAATCCTTCTTTTTATCTTTATCTCTCTGTATTCTGTACACTTAATTCAATTTCTCTTAGTGCTTCTTGAGCTTTGAAATTTGTATAGTCAGATTTTATTTTTTCTTTCAAGTTTTCAAATTGAGCTTCTTCTTTTTCTATTTGAGAAGTCTTCTTATATATAATATAGTCTTTCTCTTCTTTCATAGATTTAACTTCACCCAAATTAGAACTATATATCTCTTTTGCTAAAGCTTCATTATATCCTAATCCTGGAATATAACCCTCTTCAGTTATTGAAGTTATATTTTCAGAAAAAATGAACTTTTGATCATTTTTAAGATCTGAAAAAGTTATTGTTTCATTAGTTAAGTCTTTTACAATTTCTGATACTTCTTCTGCTTTCGCATTTAAAGTTTCCTCTAAAGGTTCAGGAACTATTAAGATATGACTTGCTTTAACAGTTTCTTTTTCTTCATTTTTCTCTTCAACAAATATTAAATGATATCCAAATTCAGTTTTTACAACTTCAGGATATACCTCTCCTACCTTTCCAGCAAAAGCAGCATCTTCAAAAGGTTTTACCATATCACCTTTTTTAAAACTTCCTAAAGCTCCTCCATTTGGTCCACTAGGTCCATCTGAATTAGATTTAGCCATTTCTGCAAAGTTTTGTGGAGTTAATTTTTTTAATAGCTCTTCAGCTTCTAATTTTGCTCTTTCATCATCTTCTGCTGTTGGTCCTACCTTTAAAATTGCTATATCTGCACTAGCACTTTTTTGTATATCATAGTTTAGTTTGTTTTCATTAAAGAATTCTACTAACTCTTCCTCTTTAAAAACAACTTCTGATTTTAATTTAGAATATAAATCTTTTACTGCATTTGCAACTTGTAAATCTAAAGGTAAAACTGATTCAACCTTTATCCCTTTAGCTTCTGCAGCTTTAATTAGCTTAATTTCTGATTCGATTGAAGATTTTGCTAACTCTTTAGCTTCTTCAACCTCTCCTTTCGTCATAGCTAATCCATTTAAAACTCTTTTAGCATATTCAACATTTGTTACTTTTACTCCATCAAATTGAAACTCTTCTTTTTCTAAATAGTTTTCAAAACTTTTGTCTAAATTTTCTAATTTCATATTTGATCTTGCTACCATCATCTCTTTAGAATAAATTTCAGCTTTTTTCTGTGTAGTTAGTTCTTGCTCTATTCCTGACTTTACTTTTTCTAAAGATTGTCCACCAAATGTTGTGTACTTATAATCTTCATAATAAGCAGTTATCTCTTCAGGAGTTACTGTTACTTCTGATCCTATTCCTTCTGAAACTTTTTGTAAAGTTATACTTTCTTTTATCTCTTTTTCTAAAGTTTTAGTTGTATACCCTTGGCTTAAAAGAGCTTTTCTAAAGTCTTCTTTGTTAGGAAACGAAGCTTTAATTGAATCCATTTGTTCGTTTACTTCTGAAGTTGACACCTTAACTTTTAACTTATCTGCCATCTCTAGCAAAAGATTCTTATTAATAACTTCATTAAAAGCTATTACATTCATCATTTCTGAATCAACACTTGGCCCTAAATATCTTTTATAATTCTCAGCCATCATCCCCATTGATCTGTGTGCATCCATCATTGAGACTTTTTTTCCATTCAATTTAAAAGCCGACTGTGAATTTACAGAACTACCCTTAAATGACATTGCATAACCAGCTACCAAACTAATTAAAAAGAATATTGTTACTACCCAAATAACTGGTTTCATATTTTTTCTAAATTTTCTAATCGCCATTTTTTTAACCCCTCCGAAAAATTTTGTAAATTATTTTGTATCTAATCCATATTTTCTTATTTTCTCATAAAGAGTTGTTCTACCTATTCCTAAAAGTTTAGAAGTTTCTTGCTTGTTCCATCTTGTTTTTTGTAAAGCCATAGCTATTACAACTTTTTCAACTTCATCTAAAGCATAGATTTCTTGCTCTAATATATTTTTTAAAGGTCCTACTCCAATTACAGTTTTGTTCTCTACTGTATCAGATTTCATTTTTATTTCTAATGGTAAATCTTCAACATCTATACTTCTGTCATTGCATAGTATTACCATTCTTTCAATCATATTTTTTAACTCTCTAATATTTCCAGGGTATGAGTATTCCATTAAATACTTCATAGCATCTCCTGAAATTACAGGGATATCTCTTTTTAAATCTTTTACGATTTTATTTAAGAAGTAATTTGCTAACATAGGTATATCATCTTTTCTTTCTCTTAAAGGTGCAACCTCTATAGGGAAAGCTGTTAATCTATGGTATAAATCTTTTCTAAATTTACCTTTTTCAGTTTCTTCTTTTAAATCTTTATTTGTTGAAACAATAAATCTAACATCTACTCTTCTAGATTTATTTCCTCCAACTCTTCTGAACTCTCCATACTCAATAACTCTTAATACTTTAGATTGAGCTTTTAAATCCATTGCTGATATTTCGTCTAAGAATACTGTTCCACCATCGGCTTCTTCTAATATTCCTTTTTTACTACTTGTCGCTCCTAAGAAAGCTCCTCTTTCATATCCAAATAACTCTCTCTCTATTAAATCTTCTGGTAATGATGCACAAGATATAGTGATGTAGTTTTCTTTTCTTCTGTCACTTCTCTTGAATATCTCTTTAGCTATTAACTCTTTACCTACTCCATTTTCTCCAGTTATTAAAACTGTTAAATCACTTTCAGCAACTTTTTCAATTAGATTTTTTACTTCTTTAACTCTTGTTGATTGTCCAATGATTTCATTTTCATCTTCACTATCAGAAAGTTTTTCTTCTAATTTTCTTTTTTCTTTTACAATCTCTAAGTTTCTTAAAGCTGGTATCATTATTCTGTTCATCTCTTTTATATCTACCGGCTTTAATAGATAGTTATAGATATCTGCATCTTTCATCTCTTGAATTAAAGCTTCATTTTCCTCATCTAATAATCCAATTACTACGAAATCCTTACCTATTCCGTTTAATTTTCTTTTAGCCTCTGAGAAGCTGAACCAAGTTAAATACTCATCTAATAGTACCACATCAAAGTCACTTTCTCTTAACATATCTAAGGCATCTAATAAATTATTAAATGTAATTATCTCATAAATTTCTGAAAAAGATTTTCTTACTTGCTTTAAAGTTTCTTTTCTTTCTGAAACTACTAATATTGATTTTTTCATTTTTTCCTCCTGTTTTTCTATTTTCGTTAACAATGTATTATAATTGATATTCTGTTTTTTTTCAAGACTTTTTTTAAAAAGTCTGTTCTAGATTATTTCAAAGAGTTTCAGTCTAAACATTAGTTCTATATTTTTCTACTCTTTCCTTTTTTATAACACTTATTTTAATAACGATTTTACAAACATATTATAATAGATTTCTACTTCTTTATCTATATCTATACTTTCATAGCTCTTTACCATTTTTTTATAACTTTCTTCATCTTTTACCTTTACTTTAGTTTTATTTATTAAATATACCAATAAAGATGTTAACGACGAACTCAACATTGTTCTGATTTTTTCTACATCTTCTCTAAACTCTTCTTTTAGATATTCTTTATTCATATCTAAAAATTCACTAAATATGATATCTCTTTTCATATAATCATCGTATGTTAAATTTATTTCGCCATTTTCATATATTTTGGCGAATAAAAACAAATTATATCTATCATCCTTTAAGTTTAATCTTCTTCTAAGTATCAGTTTTATCTTTTCTTCAAAAGATATGTTTAAATCTCCTACTTCTTTCAAAAAATCTTTTCTACTTATAATAGAATTATCCATTATTTCCAACAATAATTCTTCTTTACTTTTGAAATAATAATAAAATCCACCTTTTGCCATTCCTAAAACATTTGCAATATCTTCTATTTTGGTATTTCTTATACCGTTAGCTGCAAATAATATTGTCGAAGTTCTTTTTATACGATCTCTCTTTGTCATGACTCCACATCCTCATCCTAATTAAAATTTAAAAATATTAAATATATCATTTCCAGTTGCAAATATTATTAAAGCAAATAATATTAACATTCCTGCTGTATGAACTCTCTCTTCTAATTTTTTATCAACCTTTATTCCTACTAACTCTAATATAACAAATATTATTCTACCGCCATCTAAAGCTGGGAAAGGTAATAAATTAAATATACCTACATTTATTGAAAGCAGTGCTAATAACCATATCAATATTCCAGAATTACCATTTTTACTTACATCTCCTACTACTTTTACAATTCCTACTGGTCCACTTATATCTTTCGCTTTAACATTTCCTGTAACCAACATTTTAACTCCACCTAAAGTATCTTTGAAAATACCTCCAAAAGTTTTAAATGATTGCTCTATTCCCTCTCCAAAGCTATACTTTTCAAATTTATACTCAGGAACTATTCCAACCATTGGTTCTCTATCTTCAGCTATCTTTGTTAGAGGTACTGCAAGTGTTAATAACTGGCCTTCTCTTTCTATTAAAACATCCAACATATCTTTTTTATCTGTTTTTTTAGCAATTGTTTCTCCTATTTCAGACCATTTAGTTATCTTAATTCCTGATATCTCTTTTATAATATCTTTTTCTTTTAATACTGTTGATGCTTCAGCTTCTTTCATTACATTTCCTATTACTGGAGCTGTATTCTGAATTCCTTTTCCAGATGAAAATGTAACTCCAATTATTACAAATAAAGCAAGTATAAAATTCATAAATACTCCTGCAAATAAAACAGTAAATCTAGCTAATGGTGATTTACTATTAAAGCCATTTTCAACTTTACTATCTATTTCCATTCCATCAATATTTACAAATCCACCAATAGGTATTATTCTTATTGAATATAGTGTTTTTCCTGTGTAGTATGAATATAACTCTGGTCCCATTCCTATTGCAAACTCTGAAACTGGCATTTTAAAAAACCTAGCAGCTAAAAAGTGTCCTAATTCATGTATAAATATTATTACTCCAAGTAATAATAAAGCTATTAGTATATCCATTTTTTCCTCCGATTATAAAGTTTTCATTACAATTTCAAATATTTCATTTGAAATCTCTTCAATTGTTTTAAGTTTATTTTCTTCTACACACTTTACCTCTGCCCATAAATATTTTTTAGATATTTCTGTCGCATTTTTATGAGATTTTTTTAAATATTCTCCATCTTTTTCATGTATATCTTTTTGTGCTAAACCTGTAATTTTATTCTTTCTCTCTGCCATAAGCTGTTCTGCTGTTTCTGTAGGCATATTTAAAAATATAACTAAATCTGGTTTAGGAATTCCCATTTTATTATATTCTAGATCTTCCAACCATTTTAAATAAATTTCTTTTTCTATTGAATCTTCTATTTTAGAAGCTTGATGTACCATATTAGAGGTAGTGTATCTATCTGTTACTATAACTCCACCACTATTATAAAAATTTCCCCAATCTTTTTTATAAGATGCATACCTATCAATAGCATACATTGTTGATATCGGATATGGATTTACTGCGGTTGCATCCTCTCCAAACTCTCCAGCTAAATACATCTTTACAGGTGCACAAGCAGGGCTTTCATAATTTGGGAATGATATTTTTCTAATACTTTCTATTTTTTCTGATAACTTTTGAAATAAAAGTGCTGTTTGAGTTTCTTTACCACTTGAATCTGTACCTTCTATAACTATAAGTTTTCCTTTTTTAATTTTTTCCATAATTTTCATAAACCCACTTTCTTGTTTCACTATCTATTTTTTTTATAATCTCTAAAGTTTCTATCTCTTTTAATTCGTGTTTAGCCATTGCATTTTCTATAATTTCATATATTTCTAAAAACTTTATTTTACCCTCTAAAAATAATTCTACTGCTACTTCATTTGCTGAATTGAAAACACAAGGCATGCTTTTACCTAATCTTCCAGCTTTAAACGCTAATTGAACACCTTTAAAAACATCACTGTTAACTTCATCAAAAGTTAACTCTTTTAACTTTTTTAAATTTAATCTTTCTAACTCTACACTTTCTTTTCTTTCAGGATATGTAAAAGCATATTGAATTGGTAACTTCATATCTGGCACACCAATTTGAGCTATTATAGAACTATCTTGAAACTCAACCATTGAATGCACTATGCTTTGAGGATGTACTAAAACCTCTATGTTATCATAATCAATCCCAAACAGCATATGAGCCTCTATAACCTCTAATCCTTTGTTAACTAAAGTTGACGAATCTATCGTTATCTTTTTTCCCATAGACCAATTTGGATGTTTTAAAGCTTCCTGGACAGTTACATTTTTTAAGTAATCTAATGTTTTTCCTCTAAATGTACCACCACTCGCAGTTATTATAAGAGTTTTAACTTCATTTTTTCTGCTTCCTTGCATACTTTGAAACAATGCTGAATGCTCACTATCAACTGGAATAATTTCTGCTTTTGGATATTTTTTTAAAAGTTTATTTATATATTCACCTGCAGCTACCATTGTCTCTTTATTAGCCAGAGCTATTCTTTTCTCTTTCTTTATAGCTTCTACAGTAGCTTCAATTCCTACTGCACCACTTATTGCTGTTAAAACTATATCAGCTTTATCTAAAGCTCCCATCATTCTTAATCCTTCATCACCAAAATAAATAATTTTTTCAGGATAAAGTTGTTTTAACTCTTCTGCTGCTGATTCAGTTCCTATACATATGTATTCTGGATTAAATTTTTCTATTTGCTCTTTAAGAAGATTTAAATTTGAATAACCTGATATTCCTAAAACTCTAAATTCATCTTTTTTAGCAGCTATAACTTTCAATGCATTTGTTCCAATACTACCTGTAGAACCTAAAATAGTTATACTTTTCATCTAACTCTCCTTTAATTTTTTCATCTTTATTCATTTTCTAAAAAAATGGTAGCTTTTACAGCTACCATACTTTTTAAATTAATTTTAATAAATAGTATACAATAGGAACAACAAATAACATACTATCAAAACGATCCAATATGCCTCCATGTTCTCCTAATAATCTACCCGAATCTTTAACTTTAAACTCTCTTTTAAACATAGATTCACCTAAATCACCTATTTGAGCAACTATACTTATTAAGAACCCCAAAAGTAATACTATAGATATATTTTTCTCTGGAGATACTAACCCAAAGATTCTATTCAATATATAAATAGCCAGCATTGTAAAAGCTATTCCTCCTATAGAACCCTCTATTGATTTTTTAGGGCTTATTGGACTAAATCCTCTTTTAAATATTTTTCTTCCCATTCCCATTCCTACAAAATATGCAAATGAATCACAAACCCAAACTAGTATCTGAATTGTTAAAAGCCACTTTCCACCATTGGGAATATTTTTCATTAATAATAAGTGCGAAAATAATCCTGATACATAAAGTACTCCTAATACAGTAATTCCTATATCTCTACTTGAGTTTTCTACTTTATTTTCTAAAACTCTTTTGGCTATTAAAAGTATTGTTAATAAAGTTAGAGGCATAAATATTAGTGTTAGATTATCAACACTTACATAGTATAATAAATTTGGTATAGCCAATCCTGCTATATAACCTAATGTTATATCTGGTTTTTTTCCACCTATCTCTGCCATCTTAAAAAATTCAAATAGTCCTACTAAAATTATAAAGTTTACAAACAGTAATAGTAAAAATCCTCCTTTTAATAATATTGTCATTAAAAGTGGTATTCCTATTAAAGCTACTAATATTCTATTTAACATCTATTTTGCTCCTCCAAAACGTCTATCTCTTTTTTGATAACTTTCTATTGCCTTTAAAAGCTCAGCTTCATTAAAATCTGGCCAATATGTCTCTGTAACATATATTTCAGAATAAGCTATTTGCCACAATAAAAAATTGGAAATTCTTATTTCTCCACTCGTTCTTATCAACAACTCTGGATCTGGTAAATGATTATATAGATATTTTTCTACAATTTCTTCTGTTATATCTTTTTCATTATTTTCTACAATTTTTTTTATAGCATCAACTAATTCTGCTCTTCCTCCATAGTTAAAAGCTATATTTAAAGTTATTCCAGTATTACCAGCTGTTGCATCCTCTAACTTCTTGATTTCGTTTAATAGCTCTTCACTTACACCTTCTTTTCTACCAGAAACTATAAACTTTACATTTTTTTTCATCAAAACTTTTTTTTCATTTTTCAAATAAGTTTTAAATAAAAACATCAATGTATCTACTTCTTCTTTTGCTCTTTTCCAATTTTCAGTTGAAAAAGCATAAACTGTTAAAAATTGAACTCCTAATTCACCACAAGAAGTTAATATTTTTCTTAGTGTATCTGCACCAGCTTTATGTCCATACGTTCTAGGCATCCCTTTTGCTTTTGCCCAACGACCATTTCCGTCCATAATTATAGCGATGTGTTTTGGTATTAATAAAGTCATTTTTCTTCTCCTCTCAACAAATCATTAAATTTTACCATATTTAAACTATTTTTTCCATAAAAAATATGATCTTTAAATGAACAGAAGAGGTAGTTTTTACTCTACCTCTTCTGTTCATCTGTATAATTTATTATTTTCTATAAATTGAATAACCTTTTCTGGAAGCATACTATCTAGCTTTTCGCCCTGTAAAATAGCAGCTCTAACTTTTGTTGAAGAGTAATTTAAAAGCAGGCTTTCTAATTGAATTAAATTTTTATCTCTTAACTCTGTTCTGTAACCCTCTCTTTTTAAAACTACCACTTTAGCTATTTTTAAAATCTCTTTATAATTTTTCCACTTATGAAAATAAGCAGAAGAATCTTCACCAATAATTTCAAAATATTCTGATTTTGGATATTTTTCTATAATCTTTAAAAGAGTGTCATAAGTATATGATACCTCTTTTGAATTTATTTCAATATCTGAAACTTCTATTTTTTTATCACCTTCAAAAGCTATTTCACACATTTTCAATCTTAATTTTCCATCTAATAATATATTTTCTCTATGAGATGGTTCACCCACTGGAATTATGAATAATTTATCTAACTCTAAATTTTCCAATATAAATCTAGCTATATAAATATGCCCATTATGGATTGGATTGAAACTTCCACCATAAATACCTATTTTCATTTTACCTGAGCTGAAAATATACTTTTTAATATCTCTTTTTCTACACAAGATGCTGATTTTTCTATTTTTTTAGAAATCTCTGTATTCAAAATATATTTATATTTTTTTTCATTTTTATAATCAAAAGCCTCTAAAACTTTTTTATAAGAAGCTAAAGATAAATCATCATTTAACACTTCAGATATTGTATCTATTTCTGCTGCATTTTCTAAAAAGCTTAAATCGTATCTTTGTTTAGTGAAATAACTTATAATTAAATAACCAATTTCATCTATCCACCCAACACTATTTAACACTTCTTTCATAGATAATGCCATTAAAGGTTTATTAAACTGTGGATTATCCATTAGTGATAAATTAAATAATGTTTTTATAAACTCTTCTGAATCTCTCAAAGCTAACTCTTTTCCATATCTTTTTGAAAATTCAATTTCACCTTTTATAACCAACTTAACAAAATTATCTTTTAATTTCTCTACTGAAACATTTGAAAGTCTATCAATTTTCTTTTCTTTTTCTCTTTCTATTTTGTTACACTCTTTTTCTAAAGTTGTAGTAAAAACATCCTCATCTTTACAAAAAACCATTGCTGGTATTGTATAATTCATACTCTTTCTTTTTATAACTCCATCTACATCGATAGTTAAATAAGCTCTTTTGTCTAAAACCTCTGCATTTTGAGTTACTTTTTCAACTCTATTTTCAATTCTATTTTTCATCTTTTTCACCAAATCCTTTTAAACTATTATCTTCTAACATTGCAAACTCTATTTTTAGAACAAATAAATTGTCCATTTTTAAATCTGTCGGTAATTTAACTAAATCTTTTTCAGTTGTTATTATAAAATCTGCATCCATAGATTTTGCTCTCTTTTTTATAATCTCAAAATCTTTTACTTTAAAATCATGATGATCCATGAAGTCAACCCTTTCTATATACTCAGGGTTTAAAGATATTATTGTTTTTTCAAAATTAAGAGGGTTTGCTAATCCTGAAAAGAGTAAAACTCTTTTTCCTGCGACCCAGAAAAGTGGTTTAGCATTTCCTTTTATATCACACAATGATGTTACTCCATGCTTTGCAACTGAAACTGACTTTTTAAACTTTACCTTTAAAAATCTTTTTATTGTTTCTAATTCACTTTCAGATATTAAATCTGATTTTGTAATTATAAACTCACTTGCTCTCTCTCCAGCTTTTTGGAAATCTTCTCTTAAAGTTCCTTTTGGTAATAGTGCTCCCCATCCAAATGGATTTGTAGCATCAATTAATACAATATCTCTATCTCTTTTTAATTTTCTATGTTGAAAACCATCATCTAATATTATCGTATCTACTCCAAATTTTTCAACGGCTAATTTACAAGCTGTATATCTATCTCTTCCAACAATAACAGGTACTTTTAAATTTAAACTATGGATATATGGTTCATCACCGCTTTCTTTTGGTGATACAAATATTTTTTTTCCATCACTTACTATTAACGGATCAACTTTTCTTTTTCCTCTATATCCTCTTGATACTATAGCAACTTTTCTATTCATTTTCAAAAGTTTTTTTGCAAAAAATTGAACTGCAGGAGTTTTTCCTGTTCCACCAACAGTTATATTTCCTACACATAAAATATCAACAGATGGTATCTCATTTATTTTAAGATACCTTTTATCGTAAAGCCAATTTCGTATCGAGGTTATTAAAAAATATATATACGATAAAAGTTTCATTTTTGCCTCTTTTCATTAAATTTTTACTTGAACCAATTTAGATATTCCTATTTTTTTATTCATTGTGACTCCATAAAGAGAATCTGAAGCTTTCATAGTTTCTTTGTTGTGTGTTATTAAAATAAACTGAGATCTATCTGTAAACTCTTTTAATTTTCCTATTAACTTTCTAGTGTTTTTTTCATCTAGAGCTGCTTCTATTTCATCTAAGAACGTAAACGGACTCGGTTTATACATAAATATAGCCATTATAAATGCTATTGCTACCATTGACTTTTCTCCACCAGATAACAATGATAATGCTTGCTTTTTTTTATTTTTATGCTTTACTGATATTTCTACTCCACAATTTGTAAAATCATCACTGTTATGTAAAGATAAGCTTCCTTCTGAATTATCTAACGTCTCTACACACATTTCGTTAAAGTTTTTATTGATATCTTCATATGCTTCATAGAATTTTTGTTCAATTGTTTCGTTTATCTCTTTTATTAATAATGATAAACTTTTTTCACCTTTTACTAAATCTTCTCTTTGAATATCAATGAATTTGTATTTACTATCTAACTCTTTAAATTCTTCAATAGAAAGAAGATTTACAGAATCAAAGTTTTTTAATTTTAATTCTAACTCTCTCACTTTAATTCTTGAAGCTTTAACTTCAGATTCGTCTAAAATACACCCTTCAACCTCTAACAACTCTTCTAATTCAATTAGTGCTGATTCTATCTCTTTAGATATTCTTTCTTTTCTTTCTAACTCTCTATTTAATATCTCTTTTTCTTGGAATAAAGTTGATTCTATTTCTCTAGATACTTTTACTAACTCTTTAGATTTTACTTCTAAAATATGGTCCTCTTTTTTCATCTCTTTTAATTCAGAATTTTCATTTTCAAACTTTATATTTTTACTGTTAATCTGAGCTATTATAGTATGAGCCTTTTCTTCTAATTTTTCAAGCTCTTTTTTTATTTCTAACAAAATATTTTTTAACTTATCTTTTTTATGAGTGATTTCTATTGTTTCAAACTTTTCTCTCTCTTCTTCTTTTTCAATTTGAACAAATCTATCTTTACTATTTAAATATAAAATTCTTATATCTGAGAATTGATCTTTTAGTTTGTTAATTTCAGAGTTTAAATTTATAATAAATACGTTTTCATTGTCTAATTCTTCTTTTAAATCAAGTACTACTTTTTCTGTTATATCTTTTTCACTTTGTGAGCTATTTACTCTTTTAGAGTATTCTTTACTATAATTTTCCTCTTCTGCAATCTCTATAAGAACAATCCTTATATCTTTTTCTAACTTTTCACCTTTCGATTTAAAATCAGAATAGATTTCTTCTGCTATTTTACTTTGTTTTCTTAAAGAATCTTCTAATGAATCTATACCACTAATTTCATCTTCGTATTTTTGAAGTTTCGTACTCATTAAAGTTACTTTTTCATTCCAATCTTTTAATTTTATCTTCATATCACTTATGCTATCTTCTAAAGTTTTTATCTCTTTTTTTCTTTCAAACATCTGACTAACAATTGAATTACTATTTTCTCCACCTGTTATTCTTCCTCTCGAACTAAGAAGTTCACCAGAAAGAGTAACTATATTTCCTGTATAACTATTAGATTTTAATATTTTCAAAGCTACATCTGTTTCTGTTACAACTAAAATATTTCCTAATAACATTTCTAAAACTTTAGAATATTTTTTTTCAGAACTTACCAATTCAGAAGCTCTTCCTATAACACCTTCTAATTTTGGTATCTCTTTTATTGAGCCTACTTTAATTGTATCTAAAGCTAAGAATGAAGCTCTTCCAGCTTTTTTTTCTTTTAAAATTGCTATACACTTTTTAGCTACTTCACTATCGCTTACAACAATATCTTGTAAGTTTCCAGGTATTGCTGCTTCAATAGCTTTTTGATAGCTCTCTGGAACACTTATTAAAGAGATTACAGCTCCTTCAACTCCTGGTAATTTTGCATTTAGAACCTCTTTAACACCTTTATAGAAGCCTTCATTACTATCTTGTATTCTGTACAATCCACCAAGTCTAGCACTTGCTCTTCTCTCTTCAAATTCAGCACTTCTTATCAACTCTGAACATTTATTCATGTCTCTACTTAAATCACTTATCTCTTGTTCTAGTTTAATCTGTCTTTCTTCTGTTTCTTTTAATTCTTTTAATTTTAAATCTCTATTTTTTAAAGCTTTTTCTAATTCAGATTTATTTTCATCTATTTTTCGAATAAAAGTATTGCTCTCTTCTTTTAAAGAACTTATCTTAAATTCACTACCCTTCATTCTTCTTGTTGAGCTTTCAATTTCATTTAGAAGCTTTAATTTTTCTACTTCTAAATCCATTATTTTTCTTTTTTTCAGCTCTATTCCAATCTCTTTATCTTTTTTAAGATTTTCTTTTTGTTCTATATTACTTTCAAACTCTTTATTTTTGTCTTCAATTTCTAAAACTCTTTCTAAAACTCTTTCTTTTTCTGCTACTAATTTTTCAGAGATTTCTATTTTTGAAGATATTATTTTATCTAAAGATACAATTTCATCTTCTCTTTGAACTTTTTCTCTATTATAAGATGAAATTCTTTCTCTTGCTCTAATTTCTTCTTTTTCTAAACTTTCAATTTCTGATTTTAAAGATGTATTACTCTCTGAAAAATTATCTATTTTTACATAAAGTTCTTTTCTTCTCTCTTCAATCTTATTTATTTCTAATTCTGCTGTTTTTAACTCCTCATCTAAAGTTCCAGTTATACTTTGAAGTCTTTCATGCTCTTTTTCACCATACTTTAAAGTTTCCTCTTTAGAGTTTAAATCAAAAGTTAACACTCCCTTTTGTAGCGAGTTTTTTTCATCTTTTACTGCTAAGTACTCTACAGCTTTTTTAGATTGTTTCTCTATTCTAGATCTACTTTCTCCAATTTCATTTAAAACCAACTCTATTTTCTCTAACTCATTTTGAACTTTATCCAATCTTTTTTCTGCTTCTAATTTTTTATACTGAAACTTTTTTACTCCAGCAGCTTCTTCTATTATACTTTTAATCTCTTTGTTTGAAGATGATATTATTCTTTCAACTTTTCCTTGTCCTATTACAGAGTATGCACTTTTTCCTACTCCCGTATCTAAAAATAACTCTCCTATATCTTTTAACCTAACTTTTTTATCGTTTATTAGATAATCATTATCGCCATTCATTGACATTTTTCTTGTTATTTTTATATTTTCTGCTGAAATTGGAAAAAATTGGTCTTTATTATCTATAAAAAGTGAAACTTCAGCGTAATTAGCTGCTTTTTTCCCCTCTCCACCAGAGAATATAATATCTTTTCCCTCTTTTGCTCTTATATTTTTATACGACTGCTCCCCTAAAACCCACAATATACCATCTAATATATTTGATTTTCCACTTCCATTCGGGCCAACAATTGACGTTATTCCTCCATCAAAGTTTATTCTTATTCTTTCACCAAAAGATTTAAATCCATAAATCTCAACACCTTTTAAGTACATTTTTTCTCCCTATTAACCCTTTATCGTGAAAAAAGCTAACCTAATAGGTTAGCCTTTATTTAATATCTTATCAATTCCATCATTTAAGGCTTCTAAAGCTTTTGCTCTATGGCTAATTTTATTTTTTATCTCAGGCATCTCTGCAAATGTTTTTTCATACTCTGGTAAATAAAAATGTGGATCATAACCAAATCCTTCTTTTCCTTTTGCTGTATCAACAATTATACCCTCTATTTCACCTCTAAAAGAATAAAATTCTCCATTTGGTTTTCCTAAAGTTATAACAGTTACAAACTTAGCACTTCTATTACTTACACCTTTTAAGTCTTCTACAAGCTTTTTATTGTTATCAGAATCACTAGAACCTTCACCTGCATACCTAGCAGAATAAACTCCTGGTGCTCCGTTTAAAGCTTCTACACAAAGTCCTGAATCATCTGAAATAGTAATCATATTAGTAAACTTTGCAATTTCTAAAGCTTTCTTTTTTGAATTCTCTTCAAATGTATCTCCATCTTCTATAACCTCAGGAATATCTATTCCATCTTTTATCGAAAGAATTTCAAACTTTGAATTTTTCAAAATTTTTGACATTTCATCTATTTTCTTCTTATTTCCTGTGGCTAAAAATATTTTCATTACTTTGAGAACTCCTCTTCTATCTCTTTTCTTTGAAGCTCAATTAACTCATAGATTCCTTTTTCTGCTAAATCTAACATTAAGTTTAGGTCTCTTCTAGAGAAAGTTGCTTCTTCTCCTGTTCCTTGTATCTCTATGAATTCACCTTTATCGTTCATTATTACATTCATATCTACTTCTGCTACTGAATCTTCAGTATACATTAAATCTAATACTGGAGTTCCTTTTACTATTCCAACTGAAACAGCTGCTATATTACTAACTATAGGATTCACAGTTAATAAACCTTTCTCTATTAATCTTTTCATAGCCATCTCTAAAGCTATAAATCCACCTGTTATAGATGTTGTTCTTGTTCCACCATCAGCTTGAATTACATCGCAATCTATTGTGATTGTTCTTTCTCCTAGCTTTTCTAAATCAATACAAGCTCTTAAAGCTCTACCTATTAATCTTTGAATCTCCATAGTTCTTCCACCAAGTTTACCTTTAGCAGCTTCTCTCTGGTTTCTCTCTCCTGTTGCTCTTGGTAACATTGAATACTCAGCTGTTATCCATCCTTTACCTTGATTTCTTAAAAATGGAGGTACTTTCTCTACAACTGATGCTGTACAGATTACTTTTGTATTTCCCATTTCTATCAATACAGCTCCCTCTGCATACATCGTATAATTTCTTGTTACTTTTACTTCTCTTTTTTCATTTGTTTGTCTTCCGTCTTCTCTTATCATTATCTCATCCTCTTTAAACGTATTGCTCTACTGCTTCCAGTTTTTTAGATTCTATCTTACCAAACTGAATTTCATAAAGTTTTCTATATATTCCATTATTTTTTAATAACTCTTCGTGATTTCCAACCTCTTTTATCTCTCCATTTTCCATTACAACAATCTTATCAGCATTCAATATTGTTGAAAGTCTATGTGCTATAACAAACGTTGTTCTTCCACTCATTAATTTATCTAAAGCATCTTGTACTAATCTTTCAGATTCTGTATCTAATGCTGAAGTTGCTTCGTCTAATATCATTATACTCGGGTTTTGAATTAAAGCTCTAGCTATTGCTATTCTTTGTTTTTGTCCACCAGAAAGAAGTACTCCTCTTTCTCCTACCTCTGTATCGAATTTATTTGGTAATTCCATTATAAAGTTATAAGCATTTGCCATTTTAGCTGCATTAACTATTTCTTCATAATTAACACTGTCTTTTCCAAAACCTATATTTTCTCCAATAGTTCCACTAAATAAAAACGTTTCTTGAGGAACAATCCCTATATGATTTCTATACTTTTCTAATGACATCTCTCTAATATCAATATCATTAATTCTTATACTACCTGAAGTTATATCATAATATCTTGGTAGTAAGTTCACTAACGTTGTTTTTCCACTTCCACTTTTTCCTACTAAAGCAATTACTTCTCCAGCTTTAACATTCAGGTTAAAGTTCTTTAAAACTTTTTCATCACCATCATCATACTTGAAATCTACATTTTTAAAATCAATATTACTTATAGTTTCAGGTACATCTTTTGGAGCACTTCCGATATAATCTATTTCTAGCTCTACATCTAAAATTTCTATAACCCTATCTGCAGAAGGTAAAGCTTCTTGGAGCTCACTGTTTCTTTTAATTAAAGTTTTTAGAGGTTGCTGCATAAGACCTATCGCTGTTATAAAAGATATTAAATCTCCAGGTGTCATCACTTCTGTAATAATTATTTGATAACCACCATAAGCAGCTACTAAAAGTATCATTATTGTTGAAAGAACCTCATTTATTGGAGATACTTTAGCTTTTATTTTTGTAGCTTTATAAATCTTATCAAATTCGTCTTGAGTTACATCTCTATAGTTATCTATTATTTTATCACTTCTATTAAAGCCTTTTATAACAGATATTCCAGATAAAGCCTCTTGAACAAATGCAGTTACATCTCCTACTGTATCTTGTCTAATTCTTCCTGTTTTTCTAATCTTTTTAGTGTACTTTTTTACTAATGATAATATAGCAGGTAAAACTGTTAAAGATATCAAAGCTAAAATTATATCAACTTGAAACATTCTAACTAATAATGCTAAAACTGTTACAAATTCTTTTAGCATATCAAAAAGCATAAATCCTATTCTTCCAAGAGTTGTTGAATCCCCTGAAAGTCTTGACATTAAATCACCTAGCTTATTCTGTTTAAAATAAGCTATTGGTAACTTTTGAAGATGTGAAAATACATCTACTTTTATGTCTCTTCTGATTTTCTCTGTAATATATCCAGATGATATATCAGCAAAATAATTTGTAATTACTTTTATAATTGTTGATAAAAATATAGCACCTATTACTATAGACATCATCTTAGAATCTTTTTTAACTAAAACATCATCTATTAAATATTTACTTAACCACGCAGGAACAGCACTCATCAAAGAAGTTACTGTTGATAAAACTATTACTCCTGCCATAGCACCTTTATACTTTAAACTATATTTCAAAAAAGTTTTTAAAGATTTATTTTTAAAAAACCCCATTATTTTCGAATCAAACTTATTCGTATTTTCCATTCTATTTTCCTTTCAGTAAAAACTCAGCATACTTTTTTGTAATATCTACTCCAGAAAGTTTTTCTCTTATTCTTTCAATATTTTTATTTACAAACTTTAAATCTTTTAAAAGCATATTCATGCTTTTTTCTATTTCATTCACATTGCATCTATCTTGAAGTAATTCTGGGAATACCTCTTCATTTAAAGTAAGATTTGGTAATGATACAAAACCAACTTTCAATATATGTTTTGCTATAAAATAATTAATTGGATTTGTTTTATAAACTACAACAGTTGGTATTCCCATTAAAGCTAATTCCAACGTTACTGTTCCTGATGCTGCTACTGCTATTTTGCTCTGAGCTACTGCTGCTGATAAACTTAACTCATAATTTATTTCTAAATTTTTATATTTTGTTAAATCTTCGTCAATCCATTTTAAATGTTCTTTAGAAGATAGTTTTAGAAGATAACTTTCATTTTTATTCATATCCACAATTTTTAAAAAATCAGGAATTAAAGATTTTATTTCTTGTTTTCTACTTCCTGGTAGTAAGAGGATTTTATTCTCAACTCTATCAATTTTTTTATATCTTTCTGTAAAAGGATTTCCATAATATTCAACTTTTACATTGTGTTTTTTATAAAAATCTACTTCCCAAGGAAATATAACCATAATATGATCCGCTAATTTTAATTTCGTTATTCTTTTTTCTCCCCATATCCAAAGCTTTGGTGGAATATAAAAGAAAACTTCAATGTCTTCAATTTCATTTTTTAGCATCTGAAGAAATTTTAAATTAAAACCTCCGTAGTCAACCATTATAACTTTCTTTATCTCTTCTTTTTTTATAAATTCTAAATATTCTTTTGCTTTATTCTTTAAGTAGCTGTATTTTTTTATTGCTTCTGTGAATCCCATTATAGCTAATTCATCTATATCTTGAATTATATTAACACCAGCACTTTTAGAATGTTTTCCTGCAACTCCATAAAATTGAACCTTAGAATCTAACTCTTTTACTTCTTTTACCAAATATGATAAATGTAAGTCACCAGAGACCTCTCCTGTTGAAACAAATATTTTCATATTTTCACTCCAATAATAAACATATTATTTTTTTCAGCTAATTCAATACACTCTTTCATATCTAAAAATAACATTTTATTAGCTTCAGCTACTATTCCTCTAGCTTTTATTTTAATTGCTGCTTTTACTGTTCCTATTCCCACCGCAGGTATATCTACTCTCATATCTTGCTGTGGTCTAGCCATTTTTATAATTATGCAGTCTTCTTTTGCATATTCTCCAGCTCTTTCAATCGTTTTATCAGTTCCTTCTATTCCTTCTAAAGCAACAACAGAAGAATTTTTACATACTACTGTTTGACCTGCATCAACTAAGCTTAGAGCTTTTGCTGCTTCTATACCTATTTTTATTGTTTTTTCTTCTTCTTTAGATGGAGCTAGATTTGTGTAAATTGTACTTTTAAACATCATATCTCCTAAAAGATGATTTTGAGGTAAAACCTTTATTTTATTTAATCTTAAAAAAGATATTACTCCAAATAACAATGTTTCATCTTTTTTGTCTGGAAGTTTTTTCATTAGTTCTTCACCAAAATAGTCGAACTTCATATCTCCAAACAGTATTGATTTTTCAACTTTTCCAAGCATTACTACTTCTTTAACATCATTCAAAAGTAAAAATTTAACAATCTTTCCAATTTCGCCTATATTAAACTTTTTATAATTTTTATGAGCTTTTATTTCATCTTCAATACTATCAAAAAGACCTATTAAGTATACCTCTATCCCTTTAGAAACAGCTTCTCTAAGGAAATATAGAGGTAACTTACCGTTACCTACTATTATTCCAATTTTTTTCATTATCTTGTAATCCCCCTATTACTACTTCTAATAAATTCTACAAGATATTTTATATTTTTATCTTCTGCAAATTCTACTTCTAGCTGAGCTAAAGCATCTTTTAAAGGAGCACCATTTCTAAAGATTATTCTGTATGCTTTCTTTAAATTTGAACGATTTTCTTCAGTAAACCCTTTTCTTCTTAAACCTACTGAATTTAACCCTCTTATAACAGCTTTATTTCCCTCTGCCATAACAAATGGACATATATCTTGATTTATAGCACTTCCACCACCTATCATAGAATATGACCCTATTCTACAAAATTGATGAACTGGTGTTAAGCCTCCTATTATTGCAAAGTCATCTACAGTTACATGACCTGCTAAGGTTACTCCATTTGCTAATATACAACTATCTCCTACTATAACATCATGTGCTACATGAACATAAGCCATTAATAAATTGTTTGACCCTATCCTTGTTTCCCATCTGTCATCTGTTCCTCTATGAATTGTCACAAACTCTCTAATATTATTGTTATCTCCAATTATAGTTTTAGTAGGCTCATTTTTATACTTTAAATCTTGAGAAGCCTTTCCTATAGAAACAAACGAATAGATTGTATTTCCCTCTCCAATCTCTGTTATTCCTTCAACTACAACATGAGATTGTAAAGTTGTATTTTTTCCTATTTTTACATCTTTTCCTACTATACAAAAAGGACCTATTTTTACTCCTGCTTCAAGTATTGCTCCATCCTCAACTATAGCGGTACTATGAACTTCAATCACTATTTTTCACCCTACTCTCTATTTTTCCATAATTGTAAATGTAAATGATGCTTCTGTTACTACTTTCCCATCTACTTTTGCTACTCCAGTAGCTTTTACTATGTTTCTTCTTAATTTATTTACTTGTACTTCATATATCAATTGGTCTCCAGGTTTAACTGGAGCTTTAAATTTTACATTTTCTATAGCTGCAAAATAAGGTACTTTTTCTCCTGTATCATCTAAAACTAAAACACCTAAACACTGTGCTATTCCTTCAACTATTAAAACACCTGGCATTATTGGATGCCCTGGGAAATGTCCGTTGAAAAACTCTTCATTTATAGTTACATTCTTTAATCCCACTATTTTTTGTTCTTCCTTATCCAATTCTAAAATTCTGTCAACTAATAAAAATGGGTATCTGTGTGGTATTCTTTTCATTATTTCCATAGTATCTAACATATTTTTTCCTCCTGTTTTTCAAGTAATTTTGCAAATTCTATATCTAAAGCATGACCTGCTTTTATAGCGATAATATGTCCTTTTATAGGTCTATTTAGTACCTTTAAGTCTCCTATCAAATCCAAAATTTTATGTCTTACAAATTCATCTTCATATCTTAATCCACTAGGATTTAAAACGCCATCTTTTTTTACAACAATTGCGTTATCTAAAGTTCCTCCTAATGCTAAGTTGTTCTTTTTTAAATAGTCTACCTCATAATCAAATCCAAAAGTTCTAGCATTTGCAATTTCATTTTTATAAGATTCTAAATTTAGAACAACTTCTAACATTTGACTTTTTAAAAATGTATGGTCAAATTTTATTGTATAAGTTATTTTATATCCATCAAAAGGTAATGCTACTATATGTTTATCTCCAATAGTTAAGCTTAACGATTCTTTTATTACAATTTCAGGGACTTCGTCTTCTAAATCTTTTGTTCCTACACTCTCAATAATATCTAGAAATACAGATGCACTTCCATCTCCTATTGGCAACTCGTTTCCATCTAATTCCACAACCAAATCTGTTATTTCAGATATGTAAAGAGCTGATAAAAAATGTTCTATTGTATAAACAGCTGCATTAAATTCATTTTTTAAATTTGTTCCTCTTGTTAAATCAAAAGTATTTTCTAGATTCATGGGTATTATATTTTTTCCATCTTCTAAATCTACTCTTTTAAAAACTATTCCACCTTTTTGTGTTGGAATAAGTTTCATTTTTATTTCATCTCCTTTATGAAGACCAATACCACTATATTGAACCTCTTTATTAAGAGTTTTTCTTTTCATACCTTTTTTCTCCCTTTAACTATGCTTTAGTTAGGAATTTTGTTGCTAAAACCAAAGCGATATCTTTTTTTCCATCTACAAATTGAACACCTATTTTTTTCTCTGATATTTCAACTACTTTTCCTAGTCCAAATTTTGTATGCATTACTTTTTCACCCATTTTGAATGGTGAATTTGCAATATTTTTTAATGTTTTTAAATCATTTGCATCAATAATATTTTTAAACCCTGTTAACTTTGTTCCTGCTGGTGCAAGTCTTGTTTTAGGAAGCATCTCTTGAGCTCTTTCCATTCTTTCTAAAACTCCCTCAGGAAGTTCATCTATAAATCTAGATTTCATTTTTCCTAAAAGCTCTCCATACACAAATCTACTTTTAGCATGAGTTATATATAACTTCTCTTCTGCTCTTGTTATTGCTACATAGCAAAGTCTTCTTTCCTCTTCAAGCTCTTCTGGATTGAAAAGAACTTTTTTAGACCCTGGGAATATATCATCCTCTACACCTGTTAAAAATACAACTGGAAACTCCAATCCTTTAGAGTTATGAATTGTCATAAGCTTAATATAATCAGCATCTCCCTCTAACTCATCTGTTGCACTAACTAAAGATATATTTTCTAAATATTCTCTAAGATTTAAAAAATCCACTGTTTTTTCTAACTCTACTATTGAGTTTTTTAACTCTTCTACGTTTTCAATTCTTCCTTCTGCTTCTAATCCATAAGTTGAATTCAAGTATGTAAAATACCTAACCCTTCTTATTAATTCATCAAATACCTCACTAACCGACCCATCACAACTAATTGTTATTAAATCTTTCAATGTAGTATACAATTCGTCTAAAGAGATTCTTACACCTGCTGTTAATCCTGGAATTTCAGTTCCTCTTCCAAGAGCTTCAAACATTGTAATACCTTCTTTAGTTGCAAAATCTCTTATTTTTTCTATTCCTTTATCTCCAATTTTTCTTTTTGGAACATTTATTATTCTATTTAAATTTATTGTATCTTGTTGATTATTTATTACTGTTAAATAAGCAATTATATCTTTTATTTCTGCTCTTTGATAGAACTGCATTCCACCAAAAACTTTATATGGTATATTATATTTTAATAACCCCTCTTCGAAAAGTCTAGATTGAGCATTTGTTCTATAAAGAATTGTAAAATCTTTATAGTTTTTACCATAATTTTTTCTTTTTACAATCTCTTCAAGAATGTAGTTAACTTCTGATCTTCCGTCCATACATTCTTTTATAGTTATTAATTCACCTTGAGGCTTTTTTGTCCAAAGGTTTTTATCTTTTGAAGTTTTATTATTCTTTATTATTTCATTAGCTGCTGTTAAGATTGCAGAAGTAGAACGGTAATTTTCTTCTAATTTTACAACAAGAGCATCCTTATACTCTTTTTCAAAATCTAATATATTTTTTATATTAGCACCTCTAAAACCATAAATACTTTGATTTTCATCTCCAACAACACATATATTTCTATATTTTGAAGCTATTTTAGTTATTATATTGTACTGTATATTATTTGTATCTTGGTATTCATCTACCATTATATATCTAAATTTTTCTTGAAGTTTTTCTAATATTTCTGGAATTTCTAAAAGTTTATATAGATTTACTAAAATATCTGAAAAGTCCATTCCATTATTCTCTTTTAAAACTCCAATATATCTTCTATAACACTCTAAAACTATTTTATAATGAGTATCAAACCTATTGTCTTTTTCATAATCTGAAACAGTTATACTATTTTCTTTTAACTTTGAAATTATAGATACTACAATTCCCTCTGTTAATGATTTATCTGTCAAAACAAGTTCTTTCATTATATTTCTAACAACTCTTTTTTGATCATCCATATCATATATCGTAAAATTTGGACCGTATCCTAATTTTTCTCCGTAGACTCTTAATAATCTTACTCCAAAAGAGTGGAATGTTGAAACCATAGCTTTGTGTGCATCATCTCCAACTAGACTTTCAACTCTTTCTCTCATCTCTTTAGCGGCTTTATTTGTAAAAGTCACTGCTAAGATTTTATATGGTGAAATACCTTTTTCATTTATCATATGAGCTATTCTATAAGTTATTGTTCTTGTTTTTCCAGAACCTGCTCCTGCAAGTATCAGTAATGGTCCTTCTATCTTTTGAGCCGCAGCTCTTTGTTTTTCGTTTAATCTATCTAATATACTCATATTTTCTCCTTTAAAAATTATACCATATAATTATATAACTATTCAAATAAAATACCCGATTTTCCAATAGTTTTTTGGACTTTATCGGGTATCATAAACATTTTTCTATTCAAGCTCTTCTTTTGATCTCTCTAAGAAAAACTTTGTTAAATTTACTAAAATATAGTAGCAAGTGATTATAAACATACTGTATTTTAATGTTGCTAATACTAAAACAATAAATGGAAGCATTAATTTTTTAGGAATAAACTTAAATACTTTATCTGGCGTTTTAAATGGAATTGTACTTACCATTAATATTGCTGCTAATAAAGTTAATCCCACAAAAGCTTCTGTTGAAAACAAATCTATACCTGTGTTACTTTTTAAAGTTTCTACAAATAAAAGGTATGAACAAACTACTGATGCTCCTGACGGAATTGGCATTCCACTAAAATCATCTTTTTCACTTGATGCTGTTGTCACTATATTAAACTTTACTAATCTCATAACCCCACAAAGTGCATAGATAAATGAAACAGGAATCACAAAAGATTTCATGCTATCTGAACTTTTTAAAACTGAATAAACCAATATTCCAGGTGCTAATCCAAAAGATATTGCATCACAGAAAGAGTCAAACTCTTTTCCAAATTCACTAAATGCATCTAGTTTTCTTGCTGTTTGACCATCTAAACCATCACATACCATAGCTAATATTATAAACCAAATTGCTTTTGAAAAATCCCCCGCTATAGAAGCTGTAATACTTAGATAACCTAAAAACATATTTGCTGCTGTAATTGCATTAGGTGCAATATACTTTCTTTCTACCATTTTTAACCATCTCCCTATTTTACAAATCTATTTGATTTTATCATAAATATAGGATAAAATCAACTTATCTATACTTTTCAAAATATTTGAGTGAAAGAGAGAAACTATGAACAGAAAATTTTTTTTAAATCTTTTTAAAAATGAAGATGAGTTTTTAATAGCTTCACTCTTCGAAGATATCTCTCTTTGTTTAGAGATTGAATATCCCGTTTATGGAAATTGTTTTTTAACACCTTCTATTTTATTAAAACTTACTGATTTCTGTAAAACCATTAATTTAGAGGTATTTAAATATGGTTTAACACAGAACAGCGAAAAACAACTTGTTGTTTTTGTTCCGAAGAACTTTGATTTAAATTTATTAGAACCGCCAACTACTCTTTTTAAAATTGATGCTTCTAACAAATTTAAAAAATTAGAGCACAAAGATTTTTTAGGTTCTATTATGTCTCTTGGCTTAAAAAGAGAAACTTTAGGAGATATTTTAGTTAAAGATAACATTGGTTTCTGTATCGCCTTAACAAGTGTATATAGCATTATTCAAAATTCTCTTAAACAAATTAATACTATCCCAATAAAAATTTCAACTATTGAAAAAAATGAAATACCTGAACTTCAGTTTAAAGAATTTTCAGAGACAGTACCATCGTTGAGGCTTGATTCTATTATTGCCTCTATTTCTAATATTTCTAGAAATGTTAGTGTGAATTTAATAGAAACTGGAGATGTCATGATTAACTATAACATCGAAAAAAATAAAAGTAAAATTGTTGAAGTTGGTTCTATTATCACAATTAGAAAAAAAGGTAAATTCATCTTATTTAAAAATTTAGGTGAAAATAAAAAAGGTAAATTTAAAATACTTATAAATCAATATATTTAAGGAGACTCTATGAAAACTGTTAAAACTATAGATTCATCAGGCATGATTTTATGTCATGATATTACAAAAATTGTTCCAGGTGAATTTAAGGGCGTTGCTTTTAAAAAAGGACATATTGTTACAGAAAAAGATATTCCCGAGCTTTTAAATTTAGGAAAAGACAATCTTTTTGTTTGGGAACATAAAGAAGGAACTCTTCATGAAAATGATGCTGCAATTAGAATTAAAAATCACATTGCTGGTTCTGGTTTAGATTTTTCTAGTATTAAAGAAGGGAAAATAGATTTTATTGCTGCTCAAGACGGTTTATTAAAAATTGATACCGATGAACTTTTTAAAATAAATAGTCTTAGAGAGATTATTGTTGCTACACTACACAACAACACTCCTGTTAAAAAAGGAACTAAAGTAGCTGGAACAAGAGTTATTCCACTCGTTATAAATGAAGATAAAATTTTTGAAATGGAATCAATCTCTAAAAAAGAGATAATAAAAATTCTTCCTATAAAACAGAAAAAAATTGCAATTATCACAACTGGTAATGAAGTTTTTTATGGTCGTATTCAAGATAAATTTGGTCCTATTTTAAGCAGTAAAGTAAAAGAATATGGTTGCGAAATTGTTTATCACACTTTCTCTTCAGACGATAAAGAGATGATAAAAGAAAAAATAGCTGAAGCTTTAAAAAGTGATGCTGAATTGATTCTATGTACAGGTGGTATGTCTGTTGACCCAGATGATAGAACTCCACTTGCAATAAAAGAGATGGGAGGTGAATTAATTACTTATGGTTCTCCTGTTCTTCCCGGTGCTATGCTACTATTAGCTTATTGCAATAATAAAGCCATACTAGGTCTTCCAGGTTGTGTAATGCATTCAAAAAGAACTGCTTTTGATTTAGTTTTACCACGAATTTTAGCAGATGAAAAAATAAATTTTGAAGATATTGCTAAATATGGTCATGGTGGACTTTGTTTAGATTGTCCTATTTGTTCTTTCCCACATTGTTCGTTTGGAAAATAATATACTATAGAAAAGAGGCTCTAGCCGTAGATTGATTCTTCAGCTAGAGTCTCTTTTTAGTAAACTCTTATTGTTTGACAATATTTTTTATTTTCATTTGAATTTAGTTTTTGAATATTTCTTTTGTTTTCAACTACATTTGAGTTTTCTGTAAAATCTGTTACTCCAGCCCAAGGCTCTAGGCATATAAATTCACTAGAATCTGAGCTAGTCCATAAAGTTAAAGTTGATAAATTTTCGAATCCAAACTCAACTCCATGAGATGAATTTAAATGTTTTATATTTATCTTATCATTCCCTAAACCTTCAAACACTAGAGCATCTTTTTTAAACTTTTCTTTAGATAACATAAATTTTTCAGAGAAAGTATATTTTTCTAAATCAGATGATAAAAAACTATTGTTCTTTTCATCTATTTTATATAAATCACACTCTTTATTTGAAAACTCTAAATAATAATTTTCAAAGTTTTTATCCCCATTATAGTTACAATAAAAAGCAGTATGACCTCCTATATGATAATACATCTCAACAACTCCATTATTTTTAACTATATAGTTATGATGAAGTGTTTCATCTTCTAAGATATACTCAACTATCAAAGAAAAATTATAAGGATACATTTTTTCTGTATATGTACTCGGTTTTAATTCAAATCTTGCACTAGTTTCAGTCAATTCTAAAACTTCAAAATCTACATCTCTTGCAAAACCGTGTTTTGTCATTGGAAGAGTAACTCTTTCATCTTTACCTAAAGTATAATCAATTTTACCAGTTACAATATTTCCTATAAACGGGAAAAGATTTGGAGCACTTTTCTTAAAGCTTCCCTCTTCTCCAGGCCAAATATATTCTATATTATTACTTTTATTAACTATACTTTTAAGTTCAGCACCAAATCTATTTATAAGTACAACTATCTTTTTATTTTCTATTTTTATCACGAGACTGCCCCCCTATTTAAAACTAATATTGAACTAAATTTGGAAATTGAGAATCTAAAATTTCGTCCATATCAGATATAAATTCTGCATTTTCTGCATTTTTTAAGAACTCTTCTACTTCACCAGTAATTTCTATTCTTTCAATAACATCTCCTTGTCTTACAGCATCTACAACTTTTTGGTCAGCTTCAGAAACTACTTCTCCAAATATTGTATGCTTATAATTTAACCATGGTGTTTCTACATGTGTAATAAAGAATTGAGAACCATTTGTATTTGCTCCTGCATTAGCCATTGCTAAAATTCCTTTTTTATCGAAAACTACACCCTCTTCAAACTCATCTATAAAGTTGTATCCTGGTCCACCTGCACCAGTTCCTGTAGGATCTCCTCCTTGAATCATGAAGTCTTCAAGTACTCTATGGAATTTAATTCCGTTGTAATATTCTCTCATAGCTAAGTGAGCGAAGTTTAGAACTGTTACTGGAGCTACCTCAGGGAAAAGAACTAAGTTTATTTCACCTCTTTTTGTTACTATTTTAGCGTTTAATTTAACTTTTTTCATAATTTTTACCTCCATATTTTTTCCTAATATCACTTTTGGTTTTGCAAACATCTTTTTCGAAAGAAAAAAGATAATAAATACTGCCAATAAAATTAAAATTTGTCTGAATCCTTTTTCCATTCCTACCTAATCCTCCATTTTAAAAGCTTCTTTATATGTTTCTAAAAGTTCTTCTTCTGAAATAACCCCATATATTTCGTAAGGCCATTTTGATTCTAACTTTCTTTTTATTTGAGCAATATCTTTTTCTACTGATAGATACTTCTCTTCAACATCTCTAAGTTTCTCTCTAACTGGTTGTAGCTTATAGATTATATCAAATTGTTCCTCTTCTTGTATAGTGTCTTTTAATAAGTTTTCCAATTTTTCTTCTTCGGCACTTAAAATATTATATGTTTCTAAAAGTTTATCTTTATTATCTAGAAGTCTATTCAAATTATATTTAAAGAATTTTTTTACAACTGTTGCTCCTGAATTGTTTTTTAATTTTTCTCTTCTAAATAGGTAATCTTCAATTTTTTCTATTGATAGACTGTTCTTCTCTCTTATTTCCTCTACCATCTCTTTAAAAGCTTTAAATTCATCTTCAGGCATATTTTCAACTTTCATTTCTAAAAGTGCTCCATATATCCTTTCATAAGACTTTATTACTTTATCTTCTAAAAGTTCAACTCCTGAAAGGTCTCCAATTTCTTTTAGTTTATCAATTTGCGACGATGTTATTTTTAAAACTGTTAAAATAACCTCTTGTGAATATGCTCTAAATTTTTCTTTCTTCATCTACTTCACCCTTCCTTTTTTCATAGATTTTCCAGCTAAAACTCCCATAGAACATGCTGCTTGAATATTATATCCACCTGTATCTCCATCTATATCAAGTACTTCTCCTACAAAATATAAACCTGGAATCTTTTTAGATTCCATTGACTTTGGATTAATCTCTTCAAGGGCTACTCCACCCCTAGTTACCATGGCCATTTCGAAACTTCCTACCTTTGTTATTTCCATTTTATTAGATGTTAAAAGTTTAACTAATATCTCTCTCTTTTCTTTTGAAAGTTGAGCTAATTTTAAATCTTCTGCTATTTCAGCTGCTGCTAAAATTCTTCTAATAAATCTCTCTGGTAAAAAATATTGACCTAGTATTCTTTTTACTGTTTTTTTTCCATCGGAGTTCATCTCTTCGAGAATCTCTCTATTTAAATTTTCATAATCTTTACCTATATAATTTATCTCCAAGCTAGATGCATTTTCTACGTATCTAGAGTTATCTAAAATTCCTGGTCCACTAAAATTTGTATGTGTAAATAATACCGCTCCATTTTTTTGAATTACTTTTTTATTATCTTTCCAAATAGTCACCTTAACATCTTGGAAACTTATTCCTGAAAGCTCTTCAAACATATAGTCTCTTACAAATATAGGAGCTAATGCTGGTGCAGGAGGGATTATTTTATGTCCCAACTCTTTTGCCATTACATATCCATCTCCAGTTGTTCCGACTCCTGGATATGACTTTCCACCAGTTGCTATAGCTACTTTATCACATATATAAGTTTCGTTATCTGTTGTAATTATAAATTCATCACTATCTTTAGAGATACTTTCAATCTTTACACTGTAAACTATGCTAACTTTTAATTTTTCTAACTTTAATTTTAAAAGATTTACAACATCTACAGAACTAAATGTTTCTGGAAAATATTTTCCACTCTCTTCTACTAAAACTAATGGCAATCCATTAGTTTTAAAAAATTCTATAAGCTTTTCAGGTGAATATTTATTTAAAGATTCTTTTAAAAATCTCCCGTTTACTCCATACTTTTCCAAAAATTCTTTTGGTTTTCCTACGTGAGTTAAATTACATTTCCCAGCACCAGCAACTAATATTTTATTTCCAATACGCTTATTTTTTTCTAACAAAGCTACTTTCAAACCGTTTTCAGCTGCGGCTATTGCTGTGAAAATTCCACCTGGTCCACCACCTACTACTATTAAGTCAAACCTATTCATTATCTAGCTCCGTAGTATTGGTAGTAGTGACACTTTATTCCACCATTGTATAGTTTTCTATTTTTTGTAGCTTTTCTTCCAAATGTTTTTTCAAAGTTTTCAAACGATGTAATCATATAGTAAGACCATTTTGGATATCTCATTAAGAATATATCTCCCATCAGTCCATATAATCTCTCAACTGCATCATCATCTAAAAGACGATCTCCATAAGGAGGATTTGTTACAATACATCCTTTTTCAATATTGTTTTCTAACTCTAAGAAGTTCATACATTTGAATTCTATCTCTTCATCTACACCAGCTTTTATTGCATTTAATTTAGCAACCATCAATGTTTCTTCATCAATATCCGATGCATATATTTTAACTTCTTTATCATAATCCTCTCTAGAGAAAGCCTCATCTCTTAAGTCAACCCATAGTTGCTCTGGAATAATTGGCCATTTTTCTGATGCAAAGTTTCTATTTACTCCTGGGGCTATATTTCTAGCAATCATAGCACCTTCTATTGCGATAGTTCCTGTACCACACATTGGATCTAGAAGAGGTCTATCTCCGCCTTTCCAACGACTTAACAATACTAGTGCTGCTGCCATAGTTTCTTTTAAAGGAGCTTCATTTATTAAGTTTCTATAACCTCTTTTATGTAATCCCTCTCCACTTGTATCAATCATAACTAAAAATATATCATTATGTGCTTGTATTTTAATTCTATAAGCTCCAGCAGTTTCTACAAGGCTGTCTGTTTGGTAAGCTACTCTAAGTCTTTCAACAACTGATTTTTTTACTATTTTTTGAATATCTGACTTTGAGAATAATTTACATTTTACAGAACTTACCCAACTTACTGGGAACTCTCCATCTACAGATATTATATTTTCCCATGGTAATCTTTTTATATTTTCAAATAAACTATCAAATGTTAGAGCTTTAAATTCTCCCATTTTTATAAAAACTCTATCTGCACATCTTAAATGTAAGTTAGCTTCTATTATATCTTTTTCGTCTCCATCAAATTCAACTCTACCGTTGAAAGTTTCAACATTTTCAAACCCTAACGCCTTACATTCATCTTTTATAACACTCTCTAATCCCATTGTTGCTGATGCTATTAATCTGTATTTTTTCATTTATTCGCTCCTTTTTTTTAAACAATCTAAATATATAAATTTTATAACTACAAATATTGGAACTCCTAAAAACATTCCAAGAGGACCAAAGAAATTTCCACATACCATCACTGCAATGATAGTCCAAAAACTACTCATTCCAACTGATTCTTGCATTATTTTAGGTCCTATTACAAATCCATCTACTGCTTGTCCTATTGATATTGCTACAAACAGATAAACTACTTTAAATGGTGCTGCTAATAATATTAAAAATGTAGCTATTGCTCCTGCAACTATTGAACCTACATAAGGAATCATATTACCAATTCCTACCATAACTCCACTTAATAGTGCATATGGAACTTTTGCTATAAATAAAACCAAAAATACTATTAATCCTACTACTGCTGACGTTAAAACTCTTCCTAATATATATTTTAGAAAAACATCATTTACTCTTCTTACAAAATTAACTCCATATTCAGAATTTTCTTTTGTTGTAAAAAGTAAAAATAAGTTTTCTAAAAATTTCATAAAGTATTCTTTACTATACATTAAATATAGAGATATAAAGACCCCTATAAAGAAATTTAATACACCAACTAAACTTTTCAATACTCCTGCACCTAATCCAAAAGCTAAATTTTTAAAATTACCTAAATTAGTTTTTATAAATTTCACTAAATTAGCTTCAATCTCTTCTGGGTTAAAAAATAAAAGATTTTTCGATTTCAAAAAATCTAATAAGTGCACAGTATTTGATGTTAAACTACTCATCATAGTTGGAAATTTTTCAACTAGATCAGAAATACTTGCAATTATATTAGGTATCACTATTAAGATTAATCCAATTATTGCTGTAAAAACTATAATTAAGCTTAATAAAATAGACCATGTTCTCTTTAGTTTCATTTTGTTTTCAAATACTTTTACCAAAGGACTTACCAATATTGCTATGAATATAGCATATATAAAAGGTTTGATTGAGCTCAGTAATTCATTTAAAATTAATCCAAAAGAACTATTATATTGTAAAAAAGTTTGTAGTAAAATCAATATAAAACCAACAACAAAAATATGTGCATACTGTTTTTTCATTTTTTCATCTCCATAAATTTTAAGGTTTACTATTTTATGACAAAATCCACATCATTTAACTCGTCACTCACTTTTCCTATTACTTTCACTATCAGCTTATCTGGAACACCAATTATAACTTCTCCTGGTTGCCCTATCCATCCTTGCTTTACATTTAATTTTAAAGGTGAGTTTGATGTTGTAACCCTTATTTTTTTATTTTTAATCCTTATATTAACTCCCCCAATATCTGTAGAAACAAAAAAATCTTTTTCTTCAACTTCTAAAGGATAAACATATTTCAGCTCATTGTTTACATATATTTCTGCAGTTGCTGCATCTACTGTTTCAAACTTTGTAATTTCATAACCCAAAATAGAAAATGCTGCTATTAAAACAATATAGATTAGTATATCACCTTTTCTGAAATATCGCTTTTGTTTTTTCACAAATTCACCTACTTTGATTCTCCTATTTTTTCACCCATATAAACTTTAGTTTCTATTCCTTTTTTACTATTCTCTAAAATATCTTTATCAAATTTTATTTTATCTTTTTCAAATAATAAAACACAAGATGAACCTCCAAAGAAGAAGTAACCTTTTTCATCTCCTTTTTTTATAGTCGTTTCTGGTGTATAAGTTTGTTTTATGCCTCCAACCATAGTGGCTCCAATTTCACTTAAAATAACTTCTCCAAACTCTTCAGTTTTTAGAACTGAAACCTCTCTTTTGTTTTCACAATAAACTCTAAAGTTTTTCTTAATTGCATAAGGAGAAACTGAATAATAGTATCCATCTATTAATTTAGATTTACTTATATATCCAGATGCAGGAAAGTGGAATCTATGATAATCTACTGGAGCTAATCTAATAATAAGAAGAGTTCCTCCTTTAAATTTTTCAGCTTCTTCTTTATCCATTAAAAATTCTTCTAGTGTAAACTCATCTCCTTTTAAAAAGAATTTTGTTGTATCTTTTAAATCATCAAAAATCAAAATTTTTCCATCTGCTGGTGAAATGAATGAGCTTTTGCTATTATCTATTTCTCTAGCTCCAGCTTTTAGTTCCCTTATAAAAAAATCATTAAACGATGTAAATTCATCTATATTTTTTTTAGATTCATTCATATCTATATTATTCTCTTGGACAAATGACTTTATTTTATTTTTTGATGCTGATTCAGACATCTTTCTTCCATAATAATCTGTTAAAAACTTTTTTCTAACAACTAAATTCAAAGGTAACTTTCCTAGTGGATTATAATATAAAAATTTTAAAAAATTTACTCCTGGAGGTATTTCTGTCATTAATTCTCCATTTTTTCTCTCAATATAATTAATTTTATCAAATTTCATACACTTACTCCTTTTATATCTTAGTTTTTTGTTGTATAATACATGTAGCAAAAAATTACGGAGGTTACAATGAAAAAAATAGCACTAATCGCTCATGATAATATGAAACCTGAAATTGTTAGTTTTGCACAAAGACATGAGCATATTCTTGCAAAGTATCCACTTGTTTCAACTGGTACTACAGGCCTTAGAATTATGGAAGCTACAAATTTAGAAATTTTTCGCT
Organism: Cetobacterium sp.; assembly: GCA_051652625.1. Lineage (GTDB taxonomy): Bacteria > Fusobacteriota > Fusobacteriia > Fusobacteriales > Fusobacteriaceae > Cetobacterium_A. The sequence goes on along the minus strand of JBOFUO010000059.1, from coordinate 2,637 downwards.
TCAAATCTGGTCCTATTGGTGGAGATCAACAAATAGGAGCTGAAGTTGCCGTTGATAATATAGAAGCTATTTTATTCTTTAGAGACCCATTAACTTCTCAGCCACACGAACCCGATATTACAGCTCTTATAAGAATAGCTGATGTTCATAAAGTTCCAATTGCAACAAATTTAGCTACAGCAGAACTTTTAATTTTAGGATTAGATAAATAATAATCGTAATCGGCTGACTCTTGCCAGCCGATTACATTAAAGTATCTGATTTTTTATTTCTTTTATTAAATCATATTTTAATTCTATTAAATCTTTCGATAAATCAACTTTATAGTGATGTGGATTTTCTAATCTCTTTCTTTCATCTGAAACTTTAGCTAACGAATCTAAATAATATTGACGTGAAGCTTTAACATCTTCTAATTTTAGAGCTTCTAATTTTATAACTCCATTTTTAACAAATTCATTAGTTATTTTTCTGTAACTATATTTTCCTGTTACTAATAAGCTCGATTTAAATTCATACTTTTCATCTCTTATAATTATATTTTCTACATTTAATAATTTTTGTTTATCTATATCATTTTCTACAAGAGTTATTAAATCTGCATATGCAAAACCTTCTTCATCGTAAATTCTATATACCTCTTTAAATCCAGGATTAGAAATTTTTATTACGTCTTCTGAAAGTTTAATAACTGGTTTTTTTTCTATTTGTACAATTTTATAAACTCCTCCAAAACATGGATTTGATTTACTTACTGCTATAGCATCTCCTACTCCAAAAATATCTACAGCTGCTCCTTGCTCTTTTAAAGATTTTATTAAAGACTCATTTAATGAATTTGTTAAAAATATCTTTGCTTTTTTAAATCCTGCCCCATCTAATGCTTTTCTACATTTTTTTGATAAATATGCTAAATCTCCTGAATCAATTCTAATACCATAATTTCCAGGATAAGAATCATCTATTCCGCTATCTTTAAAACTTTGAATTGCATTTTTTAACCCTATTCCTAATGTACTATATGTATCTATTAACAATATTAATGAGTTAGCTTTTCGTTCTCGTCTATGCTTGATAAATGTATCAAAAGCTTCTTTTTCTGCACTTGCTCCTACTCCAAAAGCTTGAATATATGAATGAGCCATTGTTCCCACACTTGGAATCCCATATTTATATTCTGTCATCATATTTGAATGTGATAAACATCCACCTATAATTGAAGCTTTAGTTCCTGATACTGCACTATCAAATCCATGTGCTCTTCTACTTCCAAAAGATGTTACAGGTATAGGATGTGCTGCCCTCGTCACTCTAGATGCTTTTGTAGCGATTGCTAATTGCATATTCATCAAATTTAAAATTGGTGTTTCTAAAATTTTAGCTTGAATTAAAGGAGCTTTGATTGTAATTATAGGCTCATTTGGATATACAATCTCCCCATCTCTCATGGCATATAAATCACCTGTAAATTTCATTTGAACAAGATATTCTAAAAGATGTTCTTCTTCTATTATTTTAGAAAAGTACTCTCTTTTTTCATTCTCGCTAGTTTTATTTAAAATATCAATTAATTCAACAACTTCTTGAACTCCTGAAACAACTGCAAATCCACCATCTTCTGTTTTTCTAAAATACATATCAAAAACAGCTTCTTTTTCTTGCATATTTTCCATCAAAAATATGTCACTTTCAGTGTATTGATATCTGTCTGAATTGATAACCTTTGCAAAATCTGTTAAAATTCTTTCTCTCCCCATTTTTCCCTCTTTTTAAATTGTTTATTTTTAATTTTTTCTTAATAATTATATCATTTTTATGGTATAATTACCAATAAAAATACAAAAGGGGGCCTTTGTGAGAGCCATTATACAAAGAGTTAAAAATGCAAGTGTTACTGTAGACAATGAAATTGTTGGAAAAATAAATCATGGATTCCTAGTTCTTTTAGGAGTTACTCATTCTGATACTGAAAAAGAAGTTGAATGGTTAGCTAAAAAAATTACAGATTTGAGAGTTTTTAATGATTCTGATGATAAAATGAATTTAGGACTAAAAGATGTTGAAGGTGAACTTCTTGTTATATCACAATTTACTCTTTATGGAAATTGTATTAAAGGACGTAGACCTTCTTTTATAGAAGCTGCAAAACAAGATGTCGCAAATTTACTTTACGAAAGTTTCTTAAGAAAATGTAAAGATTTAGGATTTAAAACTGAAGCTGGAATTTTTGGTGCTGATATGAAAGTTGAATTATTAAATGATGGTCCTGTCACTTTAATAATTGATACTGATGATATAAAAAAATAATATAAAAAAGCTTTGAAGATGAAAATATCACATTCAAAGCTTTTTTCATTTTTTATTTCACTATAACTTTACGATTACTCTTCCTACGTTTGTTCCTAATAAAACATCTTCAATTTTTTGATTAAGACCATCTAAAGTTATTTCAGTTACAATTTCATCTATATTTTCAATTTTCCACTCTTCTGATAACCTTTTCCATAAATCCTTTCTTTCTTCTAGAGAAATTTCTACAGAATCAACTCCATAAAGTGTAACTCCTCTTAGGATAAATGGAAATACTGAAGATTCAAATGAAGCTCCAGCTGCATTTCCACAAGCTGTTACTACTCC
>JBOFUO010000058.1:0-12047 GCA_051652625.1 Cetobacterium sp. | reverse complement strand
AAGAACACAAGAAAATATTGATTGGCAACGATAGCTATGGAGGTACACCCAGTAACATTTCGAACCTGGAAGTTAAGCCCATAAACGCTGAAAGTACTTGGGGGGCAGCCCCCTGGGAGGATAAGTAGTTGCCAATCTTTTTTTTATACCCAAATATTTAAAGGAGGTTATATGCTAGAACAAAAAAGAGTAAAATTAATATATAATCCTATTTCGGGTGGTGGAAAAATATTAAAAGAGTTGGATAAAATATTTTCAATATATCAAGAACATGGTTATCTAATTGATGTATTTAGAGTGTCTAGTAACTCTAACAAAGAAGACATATTAAAAGAAACAGAAAAATATCATCATTTTTTAATTTCTGGAGGAGACGGAACTATAAATAGTTTTGTTAATTTATTGAAAAAAAATGGTAAAGACGTTCCAATAGCAATATTACCCACGGGAACAGCAAATGATTTCGCAAATGTAATAGGAATGCCGAAAGATATTGAAAAAGCCTGTAGAAAAATATTGTCAACTGAAGTTAAAAGTATTGATTTAGGAAAAATTAATGATAATTATTTTATAAATATAGTAAGCATAGGAATTTTTTCAAAAGTATCTCAAACAACAGATAGAACAATGATAAAAACACTAGGTAAACTAGCTTACGTTCTAAATGGAATAAAAGAGATGACTAAAGTGAAAAAGATGAAGGTCATTATAGAAAGCGATGAATATACAGCAATAACAGATGTTTTATCTATTTTGATTTTTAATGGAAAAAGTGCAGGTAATTTTGAGTTAGCTTATAATGCAAAGTTAGATGATGGTTATTTTGATGTATTAGCATTAAAGCCAGATTTCCTAGTAGATGTACCAGAAATTAGTGCAGCTTTGGCAACTAAAACTCATTTAGAAAAGAAAATTGATTCTGTAAAATACTTTAAAACTAAATCTATAAAAATAGTTGGAATTGAAAAATATTCAACGGATATAGATGGTGAAAATGGACCAGAATTACCAGTAGAAATCTCATGTATACATAAAGGTTTGAAAATTTTAGGAATAAGTTAAAAAAAATTTGAAAACACTACTAAAAAAATGGTAAAATATATTGCTAAAATTAAAAAGGGGATGCAATATTGAAAACATTTAATGAAGTTCTTAAAAATTATTTTAAAGAGTTAAAAGTAACTATATCAGAAGATATTTATATAGAAAATATTGAAATGGATAGTAAAAAAGTTAGAGAAAAATCACTTTTTATTGCAATAAATAATGGAAATAACTATATTGAAGAAGCTTTAAGTAAAGGTGCAGAAATTATTATTTGTGATAGAGAAGTACCTGAAATGAAGAATATAAGAGTTGTAAAAGTAAATAATAGTATAGAATTTTTACAAGAATTAGCAAAGAGATATAGAAAAAATATGAATATAAATGTTATTGCGATAACAGGTAGTGAAGGTAAAACAACAACGAAAGATTTTATTCATGGAGTTTTATCTAAAAAATATAAAACAAAAAAAACTATAGGAAATCATAACAATCACATAGGTCTTCCTTTTACAATTTTACAATTGAAAGATAGTGATGAAATAGCGGTTTTAGAGATGGGAATGAGTAACTTGGGAGAGATAGACTTATTATCTAGAATAGCTAGACCAAACTATGCTGTTATAACAAATATAGGTGACTCTCATTTAGAATTTTTAAAAAATAGAGATAATGTATTTAAAGCTAAAACAGAACTTTTAAAATATGTTGAAGCTGATAAAGTTTTACTTTTTGGAGATGATCCTTATTTTAAAAATGTAAAAGGTATCAAAATAGGATTCCATAAAGAAAATGAGTATTTAATTAAAGAAAGAGAAGAAACTTTTGAAGGGTTATATTTTGATTTAAATGAAAAACCTTATTTTATACCTTTAAATGGTTCTTATAATGCTGTTAATTCATCTTTTGCAATTGTATTAGGAGAGATATTTCATATGTCTTATTCTGAAATAAAAGAATCTTTAGAAAAAATAAAAATAACTGCAATGAGATTTGAAAAAATCGAAAAAAATGATGTTTTATATATAAATGATGCATATAATGCTAGTCCGGTATCGATGAAAATGGCATTAAAGGCTTTCTCAACGCTGCCACTAAAGCAGAAAAAAGTAGTTGTATTAGGAGATGCTCTTGAATTGGGGGAAAAAGAGATAGAGTATCACAAAGACATATTGGAAGAAGCTTTGAAATATGATTTCTATAGAATTTTTATTTATGGTGAAAGGATGAAGAAGGCTTTAGATATGTTGGAAAATTCTAAAATACTTCATTGTAAAGAAAAGAGCGAAATAAAAGATGAAATATTAAAGTTATCTAATATCGCTGTTTTGTTAAAAGGTTCTAGAGGAATGAAGTTAGAAGAAATAATCATGTAGTTAAAGGAGTAGAGGGATGCTATATTTATTGGCAGAGTATTTTCCATTGTTAGAGGGGATTAAATCTATATATTTAAGAAGCTTCTTAGGATTTATACTAGCATTTTTAGTTGTTTTATTTATGGGAAAACCATTTATACAGTTTTTAAAAGTTAAAAAATTTGGAGAATCAATAAGAGAAGAAGGTCCTGTAAGTCATTTTTCAAAAAAAGGAACTCCAACAATGGGTGGAATTTTAATAATTTTAGGAACTCTTTTAACATCAATTTTGATAGGAGATTTATCAAATAAATTCTTAATATTGATGTTTATTGTGACTCTATTGTTTAGTAGCATTGGATTTATAGATGATTATAAAAAATTCACAGTAAATAAAAAAGGTTTGTCTGGAAAAAAGAAACTTATGGGACAAAGCTTTATTGCTTTAATAATTTGGTATTTTATAAAAGAGTTTGGTTTAACAGGAAATAAAATTTTAGATTTATCTGTTGTTAATCCTGTTTTAGCGAATAGTCACCTATATTTAGGCGGAACACTCATGCTTATTTTTATAGCAATAGTTTTAATGGGAACTTCTAATGCTGTAAATATAACAGATGGATTAGATGGTTTAGCTATAATGCCAGTGATAATAGGAGCTACAATATTAGGAATAATAGCATATTTCACAGGTCATATAGAGCTGAGTAATCATTTACATTTATACTATATAGCTGGAATAGGAGAGCTTTCAGTATTTTTATCATCACTAATAGGAGCTGGATTAGGCTTTCTTTGGTACAACTTCTATCCTGCTCAAATATTTATGGGAGATACAGGATCATTAACTTTAGGTGGAATACTAGGAGTTGTAGCAATTCTTTTAAAGCAAGAATTACTATTGCCTATAATAGGTGGAGTATTTGTTTTAGAAGCAGTATCGGTTATTCTTCAAGTTGGTTCTTTTAAGATAAGAGGAAAAAGAATATTCAGAATGGCTCCTATTCATCATCACTTTGAATTAGCAGGTTTACCTGAAACAAAGGTAACAATGAGGTTCTGGATTGTAGCATTACTTTTAGGTATGTTAGCACTAGGAATAGTAAGATTAAAAGGAATACTATAATAAGACCACAGTGATTTTTCACTGTGGTTTTTGTCGTTTAAAAATAAGGAGGACTAAATTGAAAAAAGCTATAGTGTTTGGAGCTGGAATAAGTGGAAAGGGGTCAGTAAAAACTTTAGAAAAAATGGGATATACAGTTTATCTAATAGATGATAAAACTGCAATCTCTTCAGAAAAAGGAATTGAGATACTAGAAACAGAAAAAATAGAAATATTTATAAAAAGTCCAGGAGTACCTTATACACATCTCGTAGAAAGGGCTTTAGAGCTAAATGTAGAGGTTGTAGATGACATTGAACTTGGATATAGATATAAAATGCTGAATGCTGTAAAGGGTAAGATAATAGCGATAACAGGAACAAATGGAAAAACTACAGTAACTTCTAAAATATCTGAACTTTTAGAGGTGGCAGGTTTTAAAAGTAAAGTTTGTGGAAACATTGGATTCTCATTTAGTGAAACAATATCAGAAAATCCAGACTTAGATTTCTACGTGTTAGAAGCAAGTTCTTATCAATTAGAAAACATAAAAGAATTCAGAGCTGATATAGCTTTAATAGTAAATTTAAGCCCAGATCATCTGTCTAGATACAGAGATTTAGACCATTATTATGACACAAAGTTTAATATAGGAAAAAATCAAAAGGAAAACGATTATTTCTTAGTAAATACTTCTTGTAATGAAGTTTTAAAGAGAATAGATAGAATTACAGGAAAAAAAATATTTATAGGAACAACAAGTACTAGTTTTAAAGAAAAAACTTATTTAAAAGATAATCAAATGGTTTCTGATAATGAATTTATTATAGAAACTAATTTAGTATCTTTAAAAGGAGAACATAATTTAGAAAATATATTATTTATAGTAACTGTTGCTAAAATTTTAAAAATAAAAACAGAAATAATAAGAGAGTTTTTATATTCTACAAAAAATTTAGAACATAGAATGGAAAACTTCTTTAAATATGGAGAGGTTGAATTTATAAATGATTCAAAAGGAACAAATATAGATTCTACAAAATTTGCAGTAGAAGCTTTTCAAAATCCGATTTTAATATGTGGAGGATTTGATAAAAAACTAGATTTAACACCTTTAGAAGAACTTATTAAAAAAAATGTAAAATCAGTCTATTTAATTGGAGATATCTCTGATAAAATTGAAGAGGGACTAATAAAAATTAATTATCCTATAGATAAAATATTTAATCTTAAAAATTTGGAAGATGTTTTGATAAAATTAAAGTCTAAAATAAAAAAGAACGAAAAAGAAACAATTTTATTCTCGCCATCAACTTCTAGTTTTGATCAATTCAAAAACTTTGAAGAGAGAGGAAAAATTTTCAAAGAGTTAGTAAAACGTTACTTTAATTAGGAGAAAAAATGAAAAAAAAAATAATTATAACAACAGGTGGAACAGGTGGACACATTTATCCAGCTTTAGCAGTAGGAAAAAAACTTTTAGATAAAAATATGGATGTTGTTTTTGTGGGAAGTTCAAGTAGAATGGAAAAAGATATAGTTCCCGAAGAAGGATTTAAATTTTTCGGAATAGATGTTCATCCTTTTCAAAATTTGAAAAAACTGCTATCAAATATAAATTCATTTTTTGTAGCTTTTAAAATCATAAAAAAAGAAAAAGCAGATATGATAATAGGATTTGGTAATTATATATCAATACCAGTACTTTTTGCAGGCTTAATTTTAGGAAAAAAGATATATTTACAAGAACAAAATGTTGATTTAGGTATGGCTAATAGATTTTTTTATAAAGTAGCAAAAAAATGTTTCTTAGCTTTTGATACAACATATGAAGATATGTCAGTAAAAGACCAACATAAATTTTTAGTAACAGGAAATCCTTTGAGAGAGGATATATATACAATGAACAAAGAAAATGAACGTGAGAGATTAAAGATAGGAAAAGATGAAAAAGTTCTTCTTATAACTGGAGGAAGCTTAGGAGCTAAATCTTTAAACGAAGCAGTTATTAAAAAACTGAAAGATATTTATAAAGACAAAACAATCAGAATCTATTGGGCTACTGGAGATAAAAATTTCAATGAAATAAATGAAAAGTTAGAAGACCAACAGATAAAAATGAGTGATATAATAAAGCCTTACTTTAATAACATGATAAATATTATGGCAGCAGCAGATTTAGTTATCTGTAGAGCTGGAGCACTTACAGTTTCTGAAATAGTTCAATTAGAAAAGCCATCAATATTAATTCCATACAATTCAATAAAAGTAGGTCAGTATCAAAATGCTAAAATTTTAGCAGATAATGAAGCCGCACTTATATATAGTGATAGTAAAGCTGACGAAGCTATTGAAAAAGCTTTAGAGCTTATAAAAGATGATGAAGAATTAAATAAAATGAGTAAAAAAGTAAAAAATCTAAAGAAAAGTAATGCAGCTGAAAAAATTGTTGAATGCTTAGATATATGGAGGGATTAAATGAAAAAGATATATTTCATTGGTATAAATGGTATTGGAATGAGTGGATTAGCAAAAATAATGAAACTAAAAGGCTATGATGTTCATGGAGCAGACTTATCTAGAAACTATGTAACAGAAGAGTTAGAAAGTTTAGGAATAAAAATATACTCAGAGCATTTAGCTCAAAATGTATTAGATGCAGATTTAGTAGTAGCATCAAGTGCTATAAAATCAAATAATCCAGAAATAGATAAAGCAAAAGAATTAGGTATTAAAATTATAAAAAGAGGTGAGTTGTTAGCACTCTTAATGAATAAAGAGAAAGGTGTAGCAGTAGCTGGAACTCATGGAAAAACAACAACAAGTTCAATGTTAGGTTCAGTACTTTTAGATATAGACCCAACTATAGTTGTTGGAGGAATACTTCCAGAGATAGGTTCTAATGCTAGATGTGGAAAATCAGATATTTTTGTTGCTGAAGCCGATGAGAGTGATAACTCATTTTTACATCTAACACCAGAAATTTCAATAATTACAAATATTGAAGCAGACCATTTAGAAAATCATGGTTCTTTGGAAAATATAAAAAAATCTTTTAAACAGTTTATGGACCAAACAAAGAAATTAATTTTAGTTTGTGATGATTGTCCAGAATCTTTTGAAATGATAAAAAATAGAGATAATATAAAAACATATAGTATAAATAATGAAAAGTCAGATATAAAGGCAACAGATATAAGAATAGAAGACTTTAAAACAAAATTTAAAGTAATAATTGATGGAAAGATATTTGGAGAGTTTGAGTTATCAATACCAGGAAATCATAATATTCAAAATGCTTTACCAGTAATATATTTAGCTAAAATGTATGGTATAAAAGAAGAGGTAATAGCAGGTAAACTATTAAAATTTAAAGGTGCTAAAAGAAGGTATGATATACTTCATAGTGATAAAATAAGAATAATAGACGATTATGCTCATCATCCAACAGAAATAAAAGCTACTATTCAAGGAGCAAAAACGATTGAGAAAAATAAAACAGTAGCTATTTTCCAACCTCACAGATATAGCCGTATTAATTTTTTATTAAATGATTTTAAAGATAGCTTTGAAGGAGTAGATGAAGTTGTACTTATGCCTGTTTACAGTGCAGGAGAAAAAAATGAATTTGGAGTTACTTTAGAAAAATTAAAGGCTAAAATAGGTCATAAACATTGTACAATAATGAAAGAAAATGAAGAGATAGAAAAAATGGTGCAAACTGAAAAAGAATCGGCAACATTTTTATTTATGGGAGCAGGAAATATTTCGAGTTTAGCTCACACAATAGCAGATAATATAGGGAGAACAAGAAATGAAGTTATATAAGAATCACATAATGAAAGAGCACTCAAATATGAAGATAGGTGGAGTAGCTAAAGAATTTATAGAAGTAGAAAATAGAGAAGAGTTATTAAATGTTTTAAAAGAAAAAGAAAAAACATTTATCTTGGGAAATGGAACAAATACCCTAATAAATGATGGGTATTTAGAAACAACTTTTATCTCACTGAAGCATATAGATTATATAGATGATAAAGGAGAGGGAGTTGTAGAGGTTGGTGCAGGTTTAGATTTTTCAGATTTAATAGATTATATGGGAACGAAAGATTATTCTGGATTAGAAAATCTAGCTGGAATACCTGGAACTGTTGGTGGACTTGTTTTTATGAACGGTGGAGCACATGGAACAGAAATCTTTGATAAAATCATATCAGTTGAAATTATTGATGAAAAAAATGAACTTAGAAAAATAAACAAGGAAAACTTAAAGTTTTCATATAGAGTAACAGAAATAAAAGAAAAAAAATGGGTTGTAGTGAGTGCTACCTTTAAATTTGAAAACGGCTATTTAAATGAAGTTGTAGAAAAATTTAAGCTGAAGAGAAGTGAAAATCATCCGTTAAATACACCTAATTTAGGAAGTACATTTAAAAATCCAGAAGGTCATTTTTCTGCTAGACTTATAATAGAAGCAGGACTTCAAGGTGAAATGGTTGGTGGAGCACAAGTTTCAACTGTTCATCCTAATTTCGTGGTAAATAAATGTGATGCAAAATTTATGGATATACTAGATATAATTGAGAAAGTAAAAAATGGGGTAAAAGAAAAAACAGGAATAGAATTAGAAGAAGAGATTATAATCGTAAGAGACTAGGAGGATAAAAAGTGAAAATAGCAGTTATCATGGGTGGAATTACATCTGAAAGAGAAATTTCTTTGAAGAGTGGAGCAGCAATACTAAATAGTTTGGTATCACAAGGTTATGATGCATATAAAATAGATTTAACAAAAGAAAACTTAGTCTCAGCATTTATAGAAAATGATTATGATTTAGCATATTTAGCTCTGCACGGTGAATATGGAGAAGATGGAAGAGTTCAATCTGTTTTAGATATGTTAGGGAAAAAATACACAGGGTCTGGAGTAACAGGAAGTGCTATAGCAATGAATAAAATATTAACTAAAGTAATAGCTAAAGACTTAGGAATAAGAATAGCACAAACTTATTCTACTATTGATGAAATAGAAAGTTATCCAGTTGTAATAAAGCCTGCAAAAGAAGGTTCTAGTGTAGGATTATATATATGTAATACAAAAGAAGAAGCAGAATCTGCTTATGAAACTTTAAAAGATAAAGAGCCTTTAATAGAGGAGTTTATAAAAGGTGAAGAGTTAACAGCTGGAATTTTAAATGGTGAAAAATTAGGTGTTGTTAGAATAAAACCAAAATCTGGATTATATGATTACGAATCAAAATATACAGTTGGGAAAACAGAATATGAATGCCCTGCACAAATAGATGCTGAAGCATATGAAGAAGCATCAGAAGCAGCAAGAAAAATTCATGAAAAATTAGGATTAAAAGGAATTACAAGAAGTGATTTTATATTAAAAGATGGAAAAACTTACTTCTTAGAAGTTAACACTTGCCCTGGAATGACAGAGACAAGCTTAGCTCCAAAATTAGCATCGTTGAAAGGTTATTCATTTAATGATTTGACTAAGTTACTTGTTGAAACTTCTAATTAATAAAATATATGAAATAACAGGGAGAGATTCTTGAAAAAAACATTTAAAATTGCTATAATATTGGCACTGAGTTTTATTCTAGTTCAGATTGAAAAAGACTTTAAAAACAGAGAGTTTTTTAATATTTCAAAAGTTCAGATTAGTGAAGTTTCACCAACTCTTAAATCAGATTTAGAAAAGATTAAAAATGAAATTCTTGGGAAAAATATCAATGATTTAGATTTAGAAGGATTAGAAAAAAAGATGTTAAAAGATGTACGAATAAAAAAAGTAACAGTATCTAAACAGAATCTAAGTGAAGTAACAATTGATATAGTTGAAAAAGAGAGTAGTTATTATGCTCAGTATAAAACAAGAATATATACTATGAATCGGGAAGGCATAATTTTTGGAAAGCTAGAAGAATACCCCAGAAAAAGTATGCCAATTCTTGTTGTTGGAGAGAATAAAGAAAAAGAAGTTCTTCTAGAGATATTGGGAAAACTAAAAGAATTAGATTTAAATGATGATGTTTCACAACTATATTTTCAAAATGAAAGCTTGATATATATAGTTTTAAGAAATGGAACTAAAATAAAAACAGAACCAAACATTTCAAAAAGTAAGTATGAATTGATAACAAATCTATATAAAGAACTTCTAAAAACAAAAGAATTGGATTATATAGATATAAGATTTAAAGATATAATAGTAATGGAGAAGGAGGGGAAAAGTGCGAGATAATATTACAAAATTAGCTTTAGATGTTGGAAATGGAAAAATTAAATTTATCTTGGGAGAGCTTAGTACAGAGGGATTAAAATTAAGAGTTTTAGATTACCTAGAGATACAGAGTGAAGGAATAAAACGATCTGTTGTTGAAGATCCAGAACTTTTAAGTGCAACTATAGAAAATGGAATAAAAGAATTAAAGCAAAGAAATGGAAGAGAGTTTGAAAAAGTTTCTTTAGGAATTAGTAGTGATAGAATAATATCAAAAACAGACCATGCTTCTATAGAGTTTGATGAAAAAGAGATAACATCTCAAGATATGAATGATTTAGTAAACTTAGTGAGAGAAAGATTACTAAATGATGAAGAAATTATAATAGAACAAGAAGTATATAATGTTCGTGTTAACAGTTCTGGAATATTAAAAAATCCTATTGGCCAAGTCGGTAAAAGTATTCAAGGTGATGTTCATTTAGTAACAATAAAAAAAGAAGTTATAAATCCTTTGTTAGAAGTTATTAAGAATGCAGGTTTAGAAATTGAAGATATTTTTTTAAATGCTTCAGCTTCAGCAAAATCAACTTTAGAACCTGAAGATAGACAGATGGGAGTCGCTCTGATTGATATTGGTGAAGGTGTTACAGATATTGCAATCTATAAAAATGATAAAATAATTTATACAAAATCTTTATCAATAGGTGGAATGCATTTTGTAAATGATTTAAGTTATCTTTTAAAAATACCTAAAAAAGAAGCAAAAGAGATATTAGAGAAATTGAGAGAAAAAAGAGCATATAATGATTTTATAAAAACAGAAAATGGTGAATACCCATTAACTAAAATAAAAGAGATAATAGATGCTAGAACAGGTGATTTGATTAATTTTATTTCTAAAACAATTGAAGAGTCTGGATTTAATGGATATTTAGGAAAAGGATTAGCATTTACCGGTGGAGCAGTGTCGATAGATGAGATTTTCAGTAAAGTTGGTAGTAGAATGGAGTGTGCAGTTAGAAAAGTAACACCATTTCCACTGAGAGGACTAGAAAATGTAAATCCATCTATGTCAACAGTAATAGGTATTTTATTAACAAAACTAGAATTAGAATTTAAAAAGAAGAGTACTTTAAAAGATGAATCTTTTGAAGAAGAAGTTGTAAATGAAAAAAAAATAGAAGAGGAAGTTTTAGAATTTCCAAAGATAGTTGATGATGAATTCATTCAACAAGATTTTGAAGGCAATGAATTTGAACCAGAACCAGTTACGGGTGGGGCTTTAGAAAAAATAAGAAAATGGATATCTAATTTTATATAATAAGGAGCTGTATGAAAAATGTTTAATAACGAATGTGAAGTAAAAATAAAGGTAATTGGAGCAGGTGGAGCGGGGGGAAATGCTATAAATGATATGATTGCAGCTGGAGTTACAGGTGTAGAATATATCGCAGCAAATACAGACGCCCAAGATTTAAATAACTCTTTAGCTGATATAAGAATTCAGTTAGGAGAAAAATTAACTAGAGGTTTAGGAGCAGGAGCAGACCCAGAAGTTGGTAAGCAAGCTGCAGAAGAAGATGTGGATAAATTAAGAAACCTATTAGAAGAAACAGATATGTTATTTATAACAGCTGGAATGGGTGGTGGAACAGGTACAGGTTCAGCTCCAGTTATAGCTAAAATAGCAAAAGAGATGGGTGTTTTAACAATAGGTATAGTTACAAGACCGTTTTCTTTTGAAGGAAGAAAAAGAAAAACTAATGCAGAAATAGGTTTATCTAACTTAGAAAAGCATGTAGATTCATTAGTTATAATACCAAATGATAAATTATTTGAATTACCTGAAAAAACAATAACTCTTCAAAACGCTTTTAAAGAAGCAAATAATATTTTGAAAATAGGAATAAAAGGTATTGCTGATTTAATGATTGGTAGAGGATTAATCAACTTAGACTTTGCGGATATTAAAGCAACTATGCAAAATTCAGGAGTAGCTGTTCTAGGATTTGGAGAGGGAGAAGGAGAAAATAGAGTAACTAAAGCAACTGAAAAAGCTTTATCATCTCCACTTTTAGAAAAATCTATTATGGGTGCTAGCAAAGTTTTAATAAACATTGCAGGATCTTCAAATTTAGGTCTTATGGAAGCACAAGCTATTGCTAACATAGTTAAAGAAGCAGCTGGAAAAACAGCAGAAGATATTATGTTTGGTATTACTGCTGATGAATCTTACGGAGATAGAATTCAAGTTACAATTATTGCGAATAGTTTTGGTGATGAGCAAGAAAAAACTGAATCTTTTA
>JBOFUO010000057.1:0-11753 GCA_051652625.1 Cetobacterium sp. | reverse complement strand
TAAAATGGATTTGTTACATAGAACTGTTAATTTACAGCCTGTGGACTTTCCACAGGCTTTTTTTATTGTAAAATTTAAGGAGGATGTTTATGATTTTTTTAGAAAATATTATTAATTTTTTCAATTCAATTCTTTGGGGTAAAAATATATTAGTTGTTTTACTTATTTTTTCAGGAATGTTTTTTACATTTAAAACTAATTTTGTTCAACTACGTTTCTTAAAACACATGGTTGAACTTTTAACAACAAAATCTAAAGGTAGTAATGAAAATTTATCTCCGTTCCAAGCTTTCTGTATTAGTACTGCAACTAGAGTTGGAGCTGGAAATTTAGCGGGAGTAGTTAGTGCTATTTCAATTGGTGGAGCTGGAGCAATCTTTTGGATGTGGATTGTTGCTTTTCTTGGTGCTGCAACAGCTTTTGTAGAAACTACTTTAGCTTTAATTTTTAGAGAAAAAGATAAACACGGCCAATTTTTTGGTGGACCTTGTTTCTTTTTAAAAAATGGATTAGGTAAAAAATCTTGGGGAGTTGCTTTTGTTATAACAGGTATTATTTGTTGGGCTGGTGTGTTACAAGTTGTTTCAAACTCTGTTACAGAATCTTTCAATGTTGCTTTTAATATTAGTCCAATAACTATATCAGTGTTAATAACACTCTTAGCAGGATTAGTTATTTTTGGTAAAACAGATAAAACTGCTAAAGTTTTAGATAAAATTGTGCCTATAATGGCCGTTTTATATCTTGGTATTGTTTTCTTCATTATTATTAAAAATTTCACTCTTTTACCAAATGTTTTTTCACAAATTTTTTCTGAAGCATTTGGTATTCGTCAAGGTGTTGGGGGAACTATTGGAACAGTTATAATGCAAGGGGTTAAAAGAGGATTATTTTCTAACGAAGCTGGTACTGGAAGTGCTCCTTGTGCTGCAGCTAGTGCTGATGTTTCTCATCCTGTTCAACAAGGTCTTATTCAAAGTCTTGGCGTTTTTGTTGATACATTCGTTATATGTACTGCAACAGCTCTTGTTATACTTCTAACTAAAAGCTCTATTTTAGAAGGATTAGACGGTATGGAACTATTACAAAAATCTTTCAACTACCATCTTGGTTCTACTTTTGGTGAAATATTTGTTGCAGTTATTTTATTTTTATTCTGCTTTTCAACTCTTTTGGGAATTTGTTTTTACGGAAAAGTTAATATCAAATTTTTAACTGAAAAAGAAATTGGCCAAATAGGTTTTAAGATTTTTGCTTTAGGTATGATTTTTATAGGTGGTATTCAACAAAATATCTTTATGTGGAATCTCGCTGATTTTGGATTAGCACTTATGACTATAATAAATTTATCTGGTGTTTTCCCTCTATCTAAATTTGCTTTTGATTCTTTGAAAGATTACGAACAAAAAAACAAATCAGTTAAAACAGTTTAATAGAAAAGGAGATGCCTTAGGCATCTCCTTTTCTAAATATTGTTATTTTTCCTCTTCCAGATTTTTTTGATTCATAAAGAGCTTTATCTACTAAGTTAAAATTATCTGTTATCGAATCCTCTAGTTTTAGATTTGTTAATCCAATACTTGCTGATAACTTTTTATTTCCTATTTTAAACTTTTGAATTTCTTCAATTATTTTTTCACAAATTTCTAATGAATTCAATTCAGAATCTATTAAAAAAGCAAATTCATCTCCTCCAATTCTATAAAGATATTTTATACCAGAATTCTTTATAGATTCCACTACTACTTTTAATGCTAAATCTCCATTTGTATGACCCCATTGATTATTTATTTCTCTTAAGTAATCTAAATCTAAAAGAGCCATATTATAGTTGTTTTTTTTATTTGTAAAAATTTTTTCTATTTTTTTATTATAAGCACGTCTATTTCCAACTCCAGTTAAACTATCTATGTATGCTTTTTCTCTTTCTTTCTTTTCATAAGTTATATCTTTTACCGTACATATAAGTAAAGTTTCATTATCTAAATCTAACCTTTGTTTTGTTACTTTTAAATATTTTCCATTTACTTTTTCTTCTCCTATGAACTCTCCTTTTTCTAATGCTTTGTTATCCCCAATAATCCAATTCTGTACAGTATTTTTATCAAATAAATCCAAATCTTTCTTTCCAATTAAATTTATTTTTTCTACATTTAAAGACTTACAAAATGCTTTATTCCCATAAATATACCGCCCTAAAGTATCCTTACAGAAAATATAATCTTCTAAATTATCTAGCATTTCATCTAAAACTCTTCTATCTGATATCAATAAATTTTCTTTTGTTTTCAATTTAAAAAATTCTATTATTATAAAATTTTGATTTTTTTTTATTTCTATACTCATAAATATTTTTTCTTTTTTATTATTTAGCAAAGCTTCATATTCTATATTTTCAATACTTATATTTGCTATTTCTCCAGATATCACTCTATAAATATTATATTTAATATTGCATTTTTGACATTTTGTCGTTTCTAAGCATCTCTTTTTTTCTATATTTTGATGGATACATTCTAAAAATTCCCCACATCTTTTTCCTTCAGTAGATGTAAATATTTTTTTCAAAATATTATTAGCATATTCTACTTCTAAATTCTGATTAAGAATCATAATTCCATTTTTATGTTCATCTAAAATACTTTTAAACATTTTACCCCCTAATTTCAAAAAAATAAGGAAGAAAACAATGTTTTCCTCCTCACATAATTATTTTGCGTACTCAACTGCTCTAGTTTCTCTTAAAATTGTTACTTTTATTTGCCCTGGATACTGCATATTTTCTTCTATTCTCTTAGCTATATCTCTAGCCATTTTTGTAGCCGCATCATCTGATACAACTTCTGGATTAATTATTATTCTTATCTCTCTTCCAGCTTGAATTGCATATGAAGATTCTACTCCCTCAAATGAAGTTGCAATCTCTTCTAATCCTTCAAGTCTTTTTAAGTAAGTTGATAATGTTTCTCTTCTAGCTCCTGGTCTAGAAGCTGAGATTGCGTCTGAAGCTTGAACTAATATCGCTTCTACACTTTCAAATTCAACTTCATTATGGTGAGCCATAACTGCATTTATAACTGCTGGTTTTTCTCCAAACTTCTTTAAAAACTCTCCACCAATTATAGCATGAGAAGCTTCAATATCATGATCTAAAACTTTTCCTACATCATGTAAAAGACCAGCTCTTTTTGCTAATTTTGTATCTGCTCCTAATTCTGCTGCTAAATTTGCTGCTAATTTTGCTACTTCAATTGAATGAGTTAAAACATTTTGTCCATAACTTGTTCTGTATTTAAGTTTTCCCAGAGTTTTTATAATTTCCATATGCATTCCTGGAATTCCTAACTCTAATAAAGCTTGTTCTCCCGCTTCAACTATATCTTTTTCAATTTCTTTTCTAGATTTATTTACAACCTCTTCTATTTTACCAGGATGTATTCTTCCATCATTTATAAGTTTTTCAATCGCTCTTCTTGCAACTTCTCTTTTTACTCCATCAAAACTTGATAAAACTACAGCTTCTGGTGTATCATCAATTATTATATCTACACCTGTTAAAGCTTCTATAGTTCTAATATTTCTTCCTTCTCTTCCTATAATTCTACCCTTCATTTCATCATTTGGTAGATTTACAACTGATACTGTAGCATCTGCAACAAATTCAGAAGAAGCTTTTCCTATTGCTGTTGATAGAATTCTTTTTGATAATCTATCTTTTTCATCTTCTAATTTGTATTCAAATTCTCTTATTGCTAAAGCTGTTTCATGAACTAAATCATCTTTTAATTTTGAAATTAACATATCTTTTGCTTCATTTTTTGTCATCTCAGATATTTTCTCTAAAGTTTCTTCTTGAACTTTTTTCAAATCTTCAATTTCATTTCTTTTATTCTCTAAAGATACATTAACTTCTTCTAATTCTACTGCTCTTACTTCTACTTTTTCTATTTTAGATTCAAGATTCTCTTCTTTTTTAGCTAATCTTAATTCTTTTTGTAACATATCATTTTTTGCTAATTTTATCTCTTTTTCTGCTTCTTCTTTTAAATGGTACGCAGTTTCTTTTGCTTTTAATTCAATCTCTTTACTCTTAGCTATTGATTCTTTTTCTGCTCTTTCTAAAATTTCTTTTGCTTTTAATTTTGCTTTTAATTTTTCATCTTCTAAATTGTTAAGTTCTTCTATTTTTTTATCTATAGTTGATTTTTTATACATCATGCTAAATATTATAGCTATTCCAACTACAGCTAATCCTACTCCTAATATTGCGTTCATCGTATCTCCTTTTAATATTATTTAAAGCTAGCTATTGCTTCTTCTTCTGTTATGTAAATATCAAACAATTCATCTAAACCTATCATTTCGAATATAGTTTTGATATGATCATTTAATCCTACTAATTTTACATCTCCACCAATTTCTCTAACAACTCTTAATTTTCCTCTTAAAATACCCATTGCCAAACTGTTTATGTGAACTAAATCTGTAAAATCTATAACAAATTTGTTTGTATCAAGTTCTATTTGCTTTGCTATTCTCTCTTTTAATTTTGGAGCTACCAATGCATCTAATTCTCCACAAACTTTTATCACTCTTATATCTTCTACTGTTTTTTCAATTATTTCAAAATTTGTTGTCATTCTATACTTCCTCCTTGACTTTTTTTTCTACTTTTATTTTTGTTCCGTTGATTTTTTTCTCTACTTTAAAATTATCTGCCATAGCTTTTGCTAAAAAAAGTCCCATTCCGCCTTCATCTTTACTAACTTTAGATTCGTCAAAGCCAATTCCATTATCTTCTACAACTAAATGTATAACGTCATTATTTTTTTGAAGTTCTATAATTATATCACCAGTTTTGTACTCATAGCCATGCTCTATAACATTTGTTGCAAGCTCATCCACTATAGATAAAATTTTCATAATATCTTTTTGGTCTACTTTTTGATGTTCTAGATATGTCTTAGTCATTGCTCTAATGATAGAAAGATTCTTTAAAGAGGATGGAACATACAGTTTTATTTCATTCTGCATTTTTTCACCTTCTCTCTGTAAATTTGGTTATTTTCCAATCACCATTTAAATATTTATACTCTACATTAAAATAAAAAACTTCTTCACTCAACCTTAATCCTACAGTATTGTTACCTAAACTTTTAATAATTTCTGGTTTTGTAAAATAAAAACTAGCTTTAGATAGATCATATTTAACTAATTTATGCAATCCATACCTTTGAACTAATGAAACATCTAAACTTTCTTTTAATAATTCCAAATCATTTACCTTTAAACCTTTTTGAATAAGCTCTAATTTAGACAATAATTTATTTTCAATATTCAAAACATTTTCATCGCTTATTTTGTCCAAATTTGAACAAGAAGCAGTCAAAATAATTAAAAACATAACATAAATCTTCTTTATCATCCAACACTTCCTTTTAAAGCTTTTCTGTACAATGATACCATACGAACACCTTTTTATCAAGACTATTCTTTTCTCTATTCATGCCAAACTATTTGTCAATTAAGGCTTTATAAGGTTTTAAACTTTTCTAAAATATCTATAAAAATTTCTTCTTCACTCATTTTATCTAAATCATACCAAATATACTCTTGATCATTTTTAAACCATGTAAACTGTCTTTTAGCATAATTCCTAGAATTTTTCTTTATCAAATCTATAGTTTCATCTAAATCAATCTCTTTATTTAAGTACGATATTATTTCAGAATAACCAATTATGTTTATTTTTTTTAAAATATCACCGTAATTTTTATAAAGCTTTTCAACCTCTTTCAAAAATCCGTTTTGCATCATAATATCAACTCTAAGGTTTATTCTTTCATATAAAGAAGATCTATCTCTTTCTAGAGCTACTTTTAAAAATTTAAAATTATTTCCTTTTATATTTCTTTTTGATACTATAGAAAATTTTTCACCTGTCTGATAATAAACTTCTAAAGCTCTTTCAACTCTTCTTTTGTTGTTCTTATGTATATTCTCTGCACTTTCAGGATCTACTTCTTTTAAAATCTCGAACAAAGTATCAACATCTTCTGCCATTAGTTTTTCTCGAATATTAAGATCACTTTCTGGTAAATCTGAAAGACCTCTAATTACAGAATCTATATAAAGACCTGTTCCCCCTACTAAAACAACATTTTTATCTTCTATTTTTTTTAATGTATCATTTACTTTTCTTTGGTAATCCCCAACACTATACTTCTTTACAGGTTCAACTATATCTATCATATAGTGAATTACCCCATTCATTTCTTCTTCTTTTATTTTAGCTGTTCCAATATCCATACCAGTATAAACTTGAGCTGAATCAGCTGAAATAACATCTGCATTTAGAGCTTTTGCTATTTTTATTGATAACTCTGTTTTCCCTACTCCTGTAGGTCCTGCAATTACTATACCTTTCAATTTTATCACCTCTTCTAAATTTAAATACAAAAAAGCTGAACCTAGTGGCTCAGCTTAAACAATCATTAAATTACTCAACAAATTCAAATTCTGTTTCTGCAATTCTTATTGTATCTCCATCTTCTACACCAGCATCTCTTAATGCATCCTCTAATCCTAAAGTTCTAAGCATATGTAAGAAGTTTACTACTGATTCTTCTTCATGAGTTATAATATATTTTGCTAAAACTCCATCAATTACTGAACCATCTACAACAAATACTCCCTCTTCATCTTGAGTTACAGAGAATGGTTCTTTTTGAACTTTATTAGCTCTCAATACATCCATAATATTTGCTTCTTCCTCTAACTCTTCTCTTGGTGTATCTTGTAACACATGCCAAGCTTTATTTAATACATCTTTTAATCCATCTCCTAAAATAACAGAAACTGGGAACACTTCATTTCCTTGAGCTTCTATATATTTTTTAAACTCTTCATATTTTTCCATATCCCACATTAAATCCATTTTATTAGCTAAAACAATTTGTCTTTTATTTGCTAATTTTTCACTGAATTTTGTTAACTCATTGTTTATTCTTTCATAATCTTCGATTGGATCTCTTCCTTCGATTCCAGCAACGTCAACTATATGGAAAATCATTTTACATCTTTCTATATGCTTTAGGAATTTATCTCCTAAACCTACTCCTTCGTGTGCTCCTTCAATCAATCCAGGTATATCCGCTACAACGAATGATCTTTCTTCTCCAAGTCTAACTACACCTAATTTTGGTTCTAAAGTTGTAAAGTGGTAACTTCCTACTTTAGAATTTGCTGCTGATATTTTATTTATTAAACTTGATTTTCCTACTGAAGGATATCCAACTAGTGCAACATCAGCTAAAAGTTTTAATTCTAATTTAACTTTTAACTCTGCTCCTTCTCTTCCTTTTCCTGCCATTGTAGGTGTTCTTCTAACTGAAGTTTTAAAGTTTGTATTTCCTAATCCACCTCTTCCACCTCTTAAAAGAACTCTTTCTTCTCCTAGAACATTCATATCTAAAAGTAGTTTACCTGTTTCTGTATCTCTAACTTGTGTTCCTACAGGAACTTTTATAACTAAAGCATCTCCAAATTTACCAAACATATTTTTTTTAGCTCCGTTTTCTCCGTTAGCCGCTTGGAATAATTTCTTATATTTGAAGTCTATTAGTGTATTGATATTTGAGTCAGCAATAAATACTAAATCTCCACCTCTTCCACCATCTCCACCATTTGGACCTCCAAATTGTATACATTTCTCTCTTCTAAAAGTAGCCGCTCCGTCTCCACCGTTTCCTGCTTTTACCGTTATTATTACCTCATCTATAAACACAGTTATCTCCTCCACTATCTTTTAACTCTATATTAACAATAATAATTAATTTACATTGGTTAATCATTATATTTTACACTTTTTTCTAATATTTTGCAATTAATTTTACTATGTTTTTATTTAATCTTTAAGAAGTTTTATGCTAAAATTAATTAGTATAGATATTTTTTATTTAGGAGGATTTTTATGAATACTTTTGGTTCTCTTTTTAGAGTTCATATTTACGGTGAATCTCACGGTTCTGGAATTGGAGTTTTAATAGATGGTGTTCCTGCTGGAATAAAACTTTGTGTTAATGATTTTATTAGTGATCTTTCAAAAAGAAAATCTGGAAAAATTGGTACTACCTCAAGAAAAGAAGAAGATATTCCAAAACTAACTTCTGGTGTATTTAATGATTTTACTACAGGAGCTCCAATAAATATTTTTTTTGAAAATAGTAATACTGATTCAAAAGTTTATTCTGATTTCAAATCTCATCCTAGACCTGGACATGCAGATTTTTCAGCAACTAAAAAGTTTTTAGGATATAATGATATTAGAGGAGGTGGACATTTTTCAGGTAGACTTACACTTGGACTTGTAGCTGCTGGTGTTATTGCTAAAAAAATATTGAAAAATATTGATTTTGAAACTAGCATTGAAACAATTGGTCTATTGAATAAAAATGAATTCCATTCAAAATTAGAAAATTATCTAATTAAAACTGGTAAATCTGGAGACTCTCTTGGTGGTACTATTTCTTTAAAAGTAAGTAATTTACCCATCGGTCTAGGAGAACCATTCTTCGAATCTGTTGAATCTGTTTTGGCATCTATGATTTTTTCAATTCCAGGAGTTAAGGGAGTTGAATTTGGTGCAGGTTTTAAAGGAACTGAACTTTTAGGAAGTCAATTTAATGATGTCTTTATTAAAGAAACTGGCGAAACCTTATCTAATAACAATGGGGGAATTAACGGCGGAATTACAAACAGTAATAATTTAATCTTAAAAATAGCTGTAAAGCCAACTTCTAGTATTTTTAAATCTCAAAATACTTTTAATTTTCAAGAAAATTCTATTCTTCCATTAGAAATCAATGGTAGACACGATGTTGCTTTTGTTTTAAGAGTTCCAATAGTTTTAGAAAATGCTGTTGCTATAGCTCTTGCGGATTTATATTTAAAAAATAAAATTTAGTTTAGGAGGATTTATGTCAAAAAGAATCGATTATATTGATTGGGATGAATACTTTATGGGAGTAGCTATTCTTTCTGCAAAACGTAGTAAAGACCCCGGAACACAAGTTGGTGCTTGTATTGTGACTCCAGATAAAAGAATTGTTGGAGTTGGTTATAATGGCCTTCCTGCAGGATGCTCTGATGATGATTTTCCTTGGAGTAGAGATGGAGATTTTTTAAGTAGCAAGTATGCATATGTTTGTCATGCCGAGCTTAATGCTATTTTAAACAGTACTAAGAACCTTAGAGGATGTACTATTTATGTAGACTTATTTCCTTGTAATGAGTGTGCTAAAAGTATTATCCAAAGTGGAATAAGTGAAATTGTATATCTTTCAGATAAATACCAAAATACCGACTCAAATATTGCTTCTAAAAAACTTTTAATGGCAGCTAAGATTAGTCTTAGACAACTAGAGCCAAAGTTTGACGAACTTGTTTTAAACTTTAGAAAACATTAATTGGAGGAATTTTATATGGCTAATACCTTAACAAGATTGGAAGAATGGATTAATTCAATAACTCATTACTTCGGGGCTTTTTTAGCTCTTATTGGGACTGGTGCTCTTTTAGTTCATTCTTTAAAAACAAATAATATTGGTTATGTAATTGGATCTATGATATTTTGTTTTTCTTTAGTTTTACTTTATACAATGTCTGGTACATACCACATTTTATATGTTGGTAAACTAAAGAAAATTTTTAAAATATTAGACCATTCTGCAATATATATTTTAATTTCAGGTTCATATACTCCTTATTTATTAGGTGTTTTCGATGGAAAAACAAAATGGATTCTTTTTTTTATTCAATGGGGAATGACCTTAATAGGAATTATTTTTAAAGTTTTTTTCGTAGGACGTTTCAACATCCTTTCGACTTTAATATATCTTTTCATGGGATGGATGATAATGTTTGTATTTAAAGATTTAAAAGCATTAGCTACTCCATTGTCATTAAGATTTTTGATTTGGGGTGGTGTTAGCTATTCAATTGGAACTATTTTTTATTTAATGAAAAGTAAAAAGTTTTCTCATGGAATTTGGCATCTTTTTGTTTTAGCTGGAAGCATTTTTAATTATTTTTCTGTTTATTTTTTAATATAATTTTTTTAAGGAGATATTTAATTGAAAAATTTGAGTTCAAAATTTGAAAATCAAAGTACTCTATCTACAATTTTGAAGTTTAGTCTTCCTTCTTCTTTTGGAGCTATAATAGGAATGCTTTGCGTTTTAACCGATAGATATTTTATTGGTCAAGTTGCTGGTAGAGATGGTATGGCTGCTATTGCACTAGTTTTTCCTTATGCAATGATAATAAATAGTTTTAGTTTGGCTTTTTCTGGTATAGCTATAATAATTGGAACAAAACTTGGAAAAAAAGATAGAATTAGTGCTGAACAAGTTCTTTGTACTGGATTTTTATGGATTTTTATTGTAGGAATTATTTTAACACTTTTTCTTTTTACATTTAACATTCCTATTTTAAAAGTATTAGGAGCAAGTTCTAGTAATATTTCATCAGCTATTGAGTATACTAATTTCTTAATACCTATAACTACATTCCAGATTATTTTAGGGCAAAGTAGTTTAATTCGAGGTGTTGGAGATTCTATTACAGCTATGTCAGTTAATATTTTTACTGGTTTATTCAATGTTTTATTAGATTATATATTTATAATTAAACTTGATATGGGAATTGGTGGTGCTGCTATTGCTACACTTATAGCGACTGCTCTAAGTGCTCTATATGTTGTTTTATACTTTATAAAATCTGATATTATTTGTTTTTCTAAAAAAAATATGAAATTAAAGCCTGAAATTTTAAAAGAAATTTTTAAAATTGGAAGTCCTAGATTTTATAATCAACTTTTACAATCTTCTGTTATAACAGTTACTAATAGACAAGCTGGAATCTATGGTGGCGATATTGCCACAGCTGCAATTGGAATTATCTCTATTTGTAGAAGTGTTTTGAATACAAGTTTACAAGGATTTAATCAAGGAACTTCTGCTATTATTTCTTATACTTTTGGTGCTGGAAATTACAAAAGAGTTCAAGAAGTTTTGAAAATTCAATTAATTACAGTTATTTCTGTATCAACAGTTTTAATTTTGTTATTACTTTTAAATACAAAACAAGTCATTGAATTTTTTATTAAAGATGACCCCGTACTAATTGAATTCACTATTTCTGCAATGAGATTAAATCTATTTCTTATGCCTTTTACAGCTTTATTTTTAGCATGTAATAATTTTTTTCAAGCAATAAAAGAAAATATTTTAGCAACAAGATTTTTCTTAATCAGAATTTTAATTTTAAACATTCCACTAGTTTATATTTTAGGATATTTTTTCAAAGAAATTGGTGTTTGGTTAGCTTTTCCTATTTCAGATACTTTAGTTGCAATTGGAATGTTTTATCTTGCACGAAAAAAAATAAGAAAGATGTCTATATATAATTGAGTTTAAAGAAAATCTATGTTATAATACTTTATAATTTAATAAATTGGGGATGCAAAGGTTTCGACAGGGTTGTGAGGTTATAGGTAGCAGGCCAGGTTGACCGCTGTGAGAGGTTAACTCATCGTTTAGATGGAAAAAATAACTACGCTTTAGCTGCATAATGTCAGCTCACCTCTGAACATTCTCTTCTGTAGGAGCGTTCAATCAAGGTGTCACTTAAATACAGATTACCCTAAGTAATTTCTCTAAGCTATAGGGGACATTTTAGAGGATAGCTTTAGT
>JBOFUO010000056.1:0-28684 GCA_051652625.1 Cetobacterium sp. | reverse complement strand
ACGCGTTACTCACCCGTCCGCCATCCTCAATACCCGAAGGTAAATCGAATCGACTTGCATGTGTTAAGCATTCTGTCAGCGTTCATCCTGAGCCAGGATCAAACTCTTCATTCATATATTTTAAGTCCTAAGACTACATTACACCTTCTAACCATCTAAATGGTTTTGCTATTACTAGCATTTTGTTGTTTTCACAACATTTCTGACTATTTTCTCTATTCGGTTGCTAATGTCCTTCTCGTGCGGTTGTTCCCGCTACAAGAAGTATATTACCATAATTTTTAAAACACGTCAACTACTTTTTTTATTTTTTTAAAATTTGTTTTTCTTTTATATTTAACTCTTCTGAAAAGATAAGATTATTTTCTAAAAGTTTTTTTAAAACATCCACATAAAATTTTTCTCCCAAACTATATTTCAAGGTTTCTCCATAAGCCATAATTAAAGGAACATAATCATTTTCTAGAAAACCTATTGGATTTTTTCTTCTAAAAGTTGCACTTTGAGACAAACTTTTATTTATACAAGGTGTATCGTAATAGTCTTCTATTGTAAACCCTGTTGTGAAATCATCAGGAACAGTTATATACAATATACTCTCATCTTCTTCTGAAATTATATCAATTGGCCAAAGACTACAAACTAAAGGCTTTTTATTTACAATTTCATCTGCTCCAAGACCTTTTTCTAAACAAATAGAGTGAATAGAACAAAGTACCGATTCATTATTAGGTTTAAAAGAACAGCTACAAAGAGAAATTTCTTCTTCAACCGTTTCATCTGGAACAATACAGTCATCTTCTTCAATACTTTTTACTATCTCTTCAAAATCATATCCACTTTCCAACAATATATCTATATTTTTTGTTTTTTCATTATAACTTTCTAAATTTTCTAATATAAATTTTCTAGTTTCCTTTTCATAAATCATCGGATTATCTGCACAACATGGATCTTGACATTTAAAACAATCAAAATTTGCTAAATTTGAAAAAGCACTATAATCAACAATAGCTTTATGTTTTTTTCCTCTAACTAAAACTTCTGTCTCTAGAACATCTATTCTTTTAAAATGTTCTCTTAATATTTCTACTCTTTCATCCGACACTTTGTAAACTTCCTCACCTTTTGGATGATTCAAAAATAAAAAATAGTTCATTTTTTCTCCTTAATTCTATAATTAATATTGAGATTATTTTAACATATTTTACATTTTTTTTACAGTTTTTCTAAATTTCAGGTTAAGTTTTAATTATATATTGTTTTTATCTTTTACTTATAGTAATATATTGAAGTACAATAATTTTAATTTTTATTTAGGAGGAACACCTTGAACAAAAAAATAGGTTTACAACCAGGAACTCTTTTATACACTGGTAACCGTCAACTTACTACAGAGATTCCAATAACTCATTACACTTATAATCATGAAAGTTTCAATAAAAAATCATTTGTTTTTGAAAAGGATATATTTATTGATCTTCACGATTCACATGTTAACTGGATTAATATCGGTGGTATTCATAACACTGATCTTATTAAAAAGGTTGGAGAAGCATTTAAAATTGATTCATTAATATTAGAAGACCTTTTAAATAATTCACAAAGACCAAAATTAGAAATTAGAGATGACTATATTTTTATCACATTAAAAATGATTTCATTAGCTAGTACAAAACACAAATATGAATACGAGCAAGTTTCTTTTGTTTTATTCTCAAATCTTTTAATTACATTCCAAGAAAATCCGTTTGATGTTTTCGATAGTATAAGAGGTAGAATTGAAAAATCTACTGGAAGATTAAGAACAAAAAAAGAAGGATACTTAACATACTCTCTTATTGATAGAATAGTAGATAACTACTTCCTTATAATCGAGGATTTAGAAGAAAGAGTTGATACTCTAGAATCAAGAGTTACAACTGATCCTAGAAAGAAAGATTTTGATGAGATTTTAGAATTAAAAAAAGAACTTCTTCATTTCAGAAGAGCTGTTGCTCCATTAAAAGAAGTTTCATCTAAATTCAAAGATTCTGATATTCAAGAATATTTAGGAGAAGATATTGATATTTATTTAAGAGATTTACAAGATCATATAATTGTAGCAAACGAATCAAACGATGCTCTTTCAAACAGAGGAAATGAACTTCTTCAACTTTACCATTCAACTATAAGTACTGGTATGAATGAAATCATGAAAGTTTTAACTATGATTTCAACTATTTTTATACCACTTGGATTTTTAGCTGGACTTTACGGTATGAACTTTGAGTATATTCCTGAACTAAGTTGGAAGTATGGGTACTTTAGCCTTTTAACTCTTATGGCAACTATTATTGTAGGAACTGCAATTTTCTTTAAAAAGAAAAAATGGTGGTAATTCTTACAAGAATTATATAATTTTATTTCAAGGAGGATTTTTACAAATGGAACAAACACTAGCAACTTTTTTCAATGAATTCGTAGCTGCTTTAGCTAAATCAGCTCCTGTCTTCATAAAAAAAGTAATATTCTTAGCAATTTTATGGACTACTTACAAGCCTGTTAAAGGCTTCATCATGAAAACTTTCAATAAGTTTTTAGCACTAAAAAAGTTAGATGAACTTTTAATACACTTTTTAGATTCATTCTTAAGTATTATTATCATAATTTTCTATGCACTGAACGTTATACAGATACTTGGAATAGAAATGACATCTATACTTGCTCTTCTTGGATCTATCGGTATCGGTATTGGACTTGCACTAAAAGGAAGTTTATCTGATTTAGCTGGTGGAATGCAAATACTAGCTTCTAGATATTTCACTAAAGGTGATTATATCATAACTTGTGGAATTGAAGGAATCGTTCAAAGAATTACATTTTTATACACTGTTTTACATACTATAGACAATAAATTTGTAGTTATTCCAAACGGAAAGCTTTCAGCTGAAGTTATTATCAATGCTGGTGCAAACAATGAAAGAAGAGTAGATTCTATCTTCTCAGTTTCTTATGATACATCTATTGATAAAGTAAAAGAAATTTTAACTGGAATTGCTAAAGAACACAAACTTATTATACAAGACAAAGATATTTTTGTTAGACTTAGCAAGCATAATTCAAGTTCTCTTGATTTTACTATGAGAGTTTGGACAAAAAAAGAGAATTATTGGGATGTTTTCTTTGACTTACAAGAACTTGTTAAAAAGAAATTTGACCTAGAAGGAATTGAAATTCCATATAACAAACTTGATATTTATCAAAAATAATCACTTAGCAAAAAGGAGAGTCTTTTCAAAAGACCCTCCTTTTACTTTATAAAACAACTATTTCAGAAGTATAAAATCATTTTCTTTTATAGTATCTTCTTTTATTTCAAAATATTCTGGATTTTCCGCTTCTAATTTTTTTAACTTTAAAAGAGTTCTCCCTAAGTGGTGTTCTAACATTCCTCTCAACTTGTCTATATCCTTTTTTTCTAAAGCTTCTAGAATCTCTTCATGCTCTTCAACTACAGATATATCACTTATTTTATTTTTAGCATTCAACACCCTAACTCTTTGATAATGACCTGTACCACTTGAAGCTAGCTCCCACAATCCAGGTATTTCAGCTTTTTCAAATATCATTTTATGGAAATCATTATCCATTTTATGGAATTCTAAATAATTACGATTTCCTTCACAATATATTCTTTGGATTCTAATACTTGTTCTCAAGTGTTCTATAAATTCAGAATCTAATTTTCCAAGTACTCTTTCGAATGCTGCTGTTTCTAATGCTACTCTTAAAACTTTAGCTTCTAAAACTTTTTGAGCACTAATTTTTGTTACAAAAGTTCCTTTTTGTGGAATGCTCTCTATTAATTGATCATGCTTTAAAAGAATTAAAGCCTCTCTTATTGGAGTTCTACTCATTCCTAACTTCTCTCCTAAAACCTTTTCACTCAATTCACTTCCTGGTTTTAAGTTTAACTCAAATATATTTCTTTTTAATATTTTATATGCATAAACCGAGTTACTATTTTGCCTCGACATTTTAACCACCTCATCTAATTAATTATAGTTCAAACCCGTAAGGCAGTAACTCTTCCATGCTCATAATTTTATAATCTTTTTTTAGATTTCCCAAAATTATTATTATATCTTCACTTGCAAACTCTTTAATAACTTGTCTACAAGCTCCACAAGGACTAACTGGTCCTGTTGTATCAGCAACAACTGCCAATAACTTTATTTTTTTCATACCCTTGCTTGCTGCTGCAAATATAGCACTTCTTTCAGCACAATTAGAAAGTCCATAAGAAGCATTTTCTACATTTGCTCCCGATGTTTCGATTCCATTTTCATCAACTAAAACTGCTCCAACAAAAAAATTTGAGTATGGTGCATACGCTTTTTCTCTCGCCTCTATTGCTTTATCCAAGTATTCTAAAATTAATTTTTCAGTCATATCTTTATTCCACAACGCTTTCTAAAGCTATTTCTACCATATCTTTTAGTGTTGTTTGTCTCTCTAAAGATGTTGTTTCTTCTCCAGTTACTAAACAATCTGAAATTGTTAATATAGTTAAAGCTTTTACATTATATTTAGCTGCAATTGTATAAAGTGCTGCTGTTTCCATCTCAACACATAAAACTCCAAAATCTGCCCACTTTTTATAAGCATCAAAATTATCTCCATAAAACTCATCTGCTGTTAATACATTTCCACCTTTTACAGGTATTCCTTTTTGAGCTGCTACTGATGCTGCTTTCATAAATAGTTCAAAGTTAGCTGTTGGTGCATAATCTGCTCCACCAAATCTATGTCTATTCATACCTGAAGTTGTTGAAGAAGACATAGCTAGTATTACGTCTCTCACTTTCACATCTTTTCTATAAGATCCTGCTGTTCCAACTCTTATAAGATTTTTAACTCCATACTCTCTTACAAGTTCATTTACATATATTGAAATAGATGGTATTCCCATTCCAGTTCCTTGTACAGAGATTCTTTTCCCTTTATAAGTTCCAGTATAACCATACATCCCTCTAACTTCATTATAACAAACTACATCTTCTAAAAAAGTTTCTGCTATCCATTTCGCTCTTAATGGATCTCCTGGTAATAAAACTGTTTCTGCTATTTCACCTTGTTTTGCTCCTATATGTACACTCATGTTATCCTCCTGTTTTTAATTATATTTTATTTTGTTATTTTTTTAGCAAAACTTCCTTTCAAGTCTGTTTTTCCTAATAAAAATTCTTCTATCGTTGCTGCGATTGTACTAAAACTTTCTTGAATCTCTAAATTTACATTTTCTTTTAAATTTTTTCCAAATACAAGTAAAGGTATGTATTCTCTTGTGTGGTCACTGCCTTTATAAGTCGGATCACATCCGTGGTCAGCTGTTAATATAAGCATCTCATTTTCTTTTAAATTTTCAATTATTTCTGGTAAATAGTTATCAAACTCTTCTAAAGCAAATTTATATCCTTTTGGATCTCTTCTATGTCCATACTTCATATCAAAATCAACTAAATTTGTAAATATAAGTCCTTTAGTGTCTTTCTTTAACTCTTCTATCGTTTTTAATATTCCATCTAAATTATCTTTATTTGTTCCTCTACTTTTTGTCAATCCAACTCCTGCAAATATATCACTAGTTTTTCCTATTCCAATTACATCTAGCCCAGATTCCTTAACTCTATCTAACATACTTTCTATAGGTGGTTCAACAGAATAATCATGTCTATTAGATGTTCTAGTAAATTCTCCAGCTGCCTTTCCTACAAAAGGTCTAGCAATAACTCTAGCTACAGGAGATAACTCTCTACATATTTCCAATGCCTTTTCACAAGCTATATATAGTTCATCTAAAGATATTAACTCTTCGTTTGCTGCTATTTGAAGTACTGGGTCTGCCGAAGTATAAAGAATCCAACTACCTGTCGCTAACTGCTCTTCTCCATAAACATCTAAAACATCTGTTCCTGAATAAGGTAGGTTACAAAGTATCTTTCTTCCTGTTGCTTTTTCAAGAGCATCTAAAGTCTCTTTTGGAAATCCATTTGGATATGTTGGAAATGCTTTTTCTTGTACAATTCCAGCTATTTCCCAGTGACCTGTTGTTGTATCTTTTCCTTTTGATAACTCTGCTGCTTTACCATAAGCTCCAACTGCCTTTTCTACAGGATCCACTCCTAAAATTTCTGTAATATTTCCCAATCCCAACTTTTCCATATTTTTTAAATTTAACCCACCTGTTGTTAAAGCTATATTAGCTAAAGTGTTTGTTCCTACATCTCCAAACTCTATAGCATCAGGTAAAGCTCCAATACCTGCACTATCCAAAACAATAAGTGTAACTCTTTCTAACTTTTGCATAAAATTCCACTCTCCTTTTTATAAGGTAACAAAAGGCTGATCAATATTGACCAGCCCCCTTTATTATTATTTATCGTTTACTTTAATTTCTCCAGCCATTAATTTAGCTTTTATCTCTTCAAACTTTTGAATTTTTTCTGCACCAATAATGTCTTTTGTAAATTCAAACTCAGTTACTCCAACACCATTTTCTTTTGCTCCGTAAACAGATAACCCTGCTAAGAACTCTCCGTTTTGTAAAGCTTTAACTGTATCATAAACTCCAACGTCAACATTTTTTAACATTGATGTTAAAACTGTTCCTGGTGCTACACCATCTTGATTTGAGTCAACTCCAATAGCAAAAACTTTTTTCTCTTTTGCTGCTGCAATAACTCCCATTCCAGTTCCACCAGCTGCATGATATATAACATCTGCACCTTGATTGATTTCAGAAATAGCATTTTCTTTTCCTCTAACTGGATCGTTAAATGGATTTGGTCCTGTTGTGTAAACAGAGAAGAATTTAACTCCTGGATTTACATATTCTGCACCTTGCTTAAATCCAACCTCAAATTTCTTGATTAAAGGATTTTCCATTCCACCAACAAATCCAACAGCGTTAGTCTTTGTCATTAAACCAGCTATAGTTCCTACTAAGAAAGACCCCTCTTCTTCTTTGAAAACTAATGATTTTACATTTGGTAAATCAACAACATCATCTATCATCAAGAATTTTACATCTTCATAATCAGCAGCTACAGTTCTTGCTGATTCTGTCATTTGGAATCCTGTAGCTATTATTAAATCATATCCAGCTTCTGCATATTCTCTTAAAAACTCTTCATCTTCAGCAGGCGTTGATGGCTCTACATACTTGAACTCAATTCCTAAATCTTTTTTAGCTAATTCTAAACCTCTGTAAGCAGCATCATTAAATGATTTATCCCCTAATCCACCAGTTGAAAGAACTATTCCTACTCTAAGTGGCTTTGCTGCAAATAACCCTATTGACAACATCATTGACATTACAAAAGTAACTATTTTTCTCATTAATACCCTCCTAAATAACTTTATACTAAAAGAATTTTAACATAAAATTAACTCAATTAAAAGAAAAATATGTGATTATTTCATCATTTTACCTAAAGTGTATATTAATTCATCTATTACTTTGTTCTCTTCATTGTTTTTTATACCTGATACAACACATTTTCTCAGATGTGCCTCTAATATCAATTTTGCAACACCGTCTAAAGCAGCTTTGGCAGATAGAATTTGATTTAAAACATTATCACAACAATCCTCTTCTTCTATCATCCTTTTAATTCCTCTTATCTGCCCTTCAATTCTATTAGTTCTAATTATAAGTTTTTTCTTATCTCCACATATTTTATTTGTACAATTTTCTTCCATAAAAATCCTCCTACAAAACTAATATAGGGTAATACCCTATTTTAAAATATTAACATAGAAATAAAAAAAAATCCACTTAAAAAAGTAGATTTTATTTTTCCAATTCAACAGTTACCTTTAATCTTTTAAGCCCTGTTTGAATCGCTTTTATTTTAAATTTACTGATTCCTTTTATTTCTAAAAGTTCTTCTGCTGAAGCCTCTTGAACTTTAGAGAGATTACCATAATTATTTACAATTTTAT
The DNA here is from genome assembly GCA_051652625.1 of Cetobacterium sp. GTDB lineage: Bacteria > Fusobacteriota > Fusobacteriia > Fusobacteriales > Fusobacteriaceae > Cetobacterium_A. The sequence continues at coordinate 20,695 of JBOFUO010000056.1, read as the reverse complement.
CTATATCCCTCTTTGTAAGCTTTGTTATTTTATCTAATATTCTATAACCTTTAGGAGTAACTCTATTTCCTAAAGCAGAATAAGTTTTTCCATAATCTAAAACTGCTGATAATTTTTCCAACTCTTTTAATTCATCATCTGTCAATTTAGATAATCTATCCATTATTTCCTCTAAATTGAACTCATCATTTGAATAGTTCCAATAATCTCTTAAGAAATCTTCTTTCTCACTCTCGATATCCTGTATCAAATCATTTAAATGAAGTTTTACCAATCTTCCATCAATACCTAATTCAGTCATATAGTTATTCATTTCATGGAAAATTCTTGTAACTTTTTCAAATCTTTGAAGAACAACTGTAACTTCATAAAGTGTTACTAAATCATCCAACTCTAAAATTGTTAAATTCCCTAAAGCTTTGTCTAGTACAAATCTATAACGCTCTAAAGTATTTAATCCTTGAGACGCTTCACTCATTAAATCTGCAGTACTTCTAAGCCTATGTTTCATTTCACCTTTATAAATAGTTACAACTTTTTTTCTTTCTGAAACCGCTATAACCAATTTATCTGTTTGCTTTGCTACTCTTTGGGCAGTTCTATGTCTAGTTCCACTCTCGTTTGTAGAAAATCTCATACTTGGTTGTAAGTGAACATTTGCAGAATAGATTTTTGTAATATCTGAATCTAATATTATAGCTCCATCCATTTTACAAAGTTCAAATAATTTTTCTGGTCTGTATTCACAATCTATTTCAAAACCGCCATCCATTATTTTCTGAACTTCTGCATCTAATCCAATAACTATTAATGCTCCCATTTCACCATCTAAAACATTTGATATTCCTTCTCTCAACTTTGTCCCTGGAGCCAATAGAGAAAGAATTTCCAAGAATTCTGGGTTATTCATCTTTGCTCATCCTTTCTAAAAATTCTTCTAAATTTTTTAAATATATTATTTTTAATTTATAACTATTTTTTTCTATCTCTTTTCTATTTGTTTCAGGAACATAAACTCCCTTGAATCCTAATTTCTCTAACTCTCTTAACCTTCTATCTATAAAGAATGCTTTTCTTATCTCGCCTCTTAATCCTAGTTCTCCTATTGCTGCTATTTTTTGACTAATTGCAACATTTTTATATAGAGAAACTATTGATATAAGAGCTCCTAAATCTGCTGCTGGGTCATTTATAGAAAGTCCTCCTGGAATATTTATAAATAAATCTTTCATTCCTAGGTTTAGTCCCATTCTTTTCTCAGCTATAGCTATTAAAATCTGCATTCTATTTCTATCAAAACCTTGAACAATTCTTTTTGGAATTCCAATTGTACACTCAGTAAGTAATGTTTGAATTTCTAATAAAAATACTTTTGTACCCTCTAAAACAGGAACAACCATACTTCCTATATTCTTCTCATCTCTTTCACTAAGGAAAAACTCAGAAGAGTTTTTTACTTCATGTATTCCTGTTTCTTCCATACTAAAAACTGCCAACTCATTTGTTGAACCAAATCTATTTTTCAAACTTCTAAGTATTCTATAGAAAAGTCCCTCTTCACCTTCAAAATGAAACACAGCATCAACCATATGCTCCAACAATTTCGGTCCTGCTACTTTTCCATCTTTTGTAATATGACCAACTATAAAAAATGATACTTCATTTTTTTTTGCTAACTCTATTATTTTCAAAGTACACTCTTTTATTTGAGTAGGTGTCCCTGGTATTGAATCTACTTCTGAATTATACAATGTTTGAATTGAATCAACAATAACTATTTTAGGCTTCTTTGTTATTACGTATTCATAAATACTTTGAATATCTGTTTCTGACATCAAATACAAATTTTCTGAATCTATACCCAATCTTTGGCCTCTAGATTTTATTTGAGCTGGAGATTCTTCTCCAGATACATAAAGGACATCTCCATAAACTGTATATTCTTTTGCAGTTTGCAAAAGCAATGTCGATTTTCCAATTCCTGGACTTCCAGTTATTAAAACAACCTCTCCTTTTACAAGTCCACCGCCTAAAAGCCTATCAAATTCAGATATTTTTGTTTTATATCTAAAGTTTTTTTCTATTTGAATATTGGCAAAAGAGACTACTTTTTCTTGGATATTATGAAGTGAGTTTGTTGATGATTTTATGCTTTTTGATGCTATTGGAGATATCTCTATCTCTTCATCAAATGTTCCCCATTCTCCACATCCTTCACATTTTCCCATCCATTTTATAGTTTTATATCCACACTCACTACAAATATAAAAACTCTTTGCCTTTGCCATGACTACTCCTCAAATCTTTTTTTTATCTTTTTAATTACATAATCATCTAGATAGTTATCTAATTTACCATTATATAATGCTAACTCTCTAACTATTGAAGAACTTACATACAAGTACTCTTTTGAAGACGGTATAAAAACAGTCTCTATTTCGCCTTCTGATATATCATAATTTCCGTAGGCTAAAGATAATTCATATTCATAATCAATTACAGCTCTTAAACCCCTTATTATATATTTACAATCAATCTCTTTCATATAATTCGCTAAAAGCCCAGTATATTCAATGACCTCTATGTTTTTTATATCTTTTAATACAGTTTCTACCATCTCTTTACGTTCTTCTAAAGTAAAAAGTGTTTTTTTAGAGCTATTATTCAACACTGCAACAACTAGCTTGTCACACATCTTACTAGCTCTTTTTATTATTTCAATATGCCCTTTTGTTATTGGGTCAAATGTTCCAGAGTATAAAGCTAACTTCATTCTATCTCCTAACTTTCCAATCTTATTTCATAATCTTTTAAAGGATCTCTATTTTTTGTAGTAATATGTATTTTTTTTCCTGATTTCTTTAAAAAGAGTTTTATAAAATCCATGTATATTTCATCTATTTTCTCTTTTACAGATTCTTTAGTGATTATTTTTATAGTTTTTATGTCTTTTTCTTTTACAATTTCTTTTAACTCTTTTATAATACTTTCAACTATTGCTCTACTTCCTTTTATCTTTCCCGTACCTTTACACATAGGGCACTCATCTTGGAAATAATAGCTAAGAGGTTTTCCAACTCTTTTTCTCGTCATCTCTACTAACCCTAAATCAGTAAAATGGATTATATTTGTTTTTACTCTATCTTTAGCTAAGTTTTTTTCTAAAACTTCTAAAACTTTAACTTTATCCTCTTCTACCTTCATATCTATAAAATCAATTATAACAATTCCAGAGAGATTTCTTATACGAAGTTGTCTTGCTATCTCTGCTGCTGCTTCTATATTTGTTTTTACAACAGTTTCTTCTAGATTCATGCTACCTATATTTTTTCCAGTATTCACATCTATACTTACCAAAGCTTCTGTTTTTTCTATAACAATAGAGCCACCACAATCTAAATATGTTGTTTCTTTTAATGAACTTTCAATATCTTTTTGAATTCCAAACTTTTCAAAAATACCTAATTCTTCAGTGTAAAGATTTATTTTCATCTTTGAAACATCTTCACTAAAAGCTCCAACATAATCTACTATTTCACAATAAACATCTTCGTTATCAACTATAATTTCATCAATATCATTTCCTACTATATCTCTAAGCACTTTGCTAACGATACTTGTGTCTTTATATAGTAAATCTCCTGTTTTAGACGATTTTATTTTAATGGCAACCTCTTCCCATTTTTTCACTAAATATTGTAACTCTTTTTCAAAATGGTGTATACTCTTTCCTGATGCTGCAGTTCTAATTATAACACCCATTCCTTCTGGAACTATTTTAGAAAATAAAGTTTCTAGTCTTTTTCTTTCAGATTCATCTTTTATTTTTTTTGATATAGCTATGTGACTATTAGTCGGCATTAAAACTAAGAATTTTCCAGGGATTGTGTAGTGAGTTGTTACTCTAGCACCCTTACTTCCTCTTGGGTCACTTAAAACTTGAAGAACCACTTTATCTCCGACAGTTAAAAGTTCTTCTATAGGCTGAGGATTTGTTATAACTCCATTTAAGTACTTTTTTTCAAAATCTCTTAAATCCTTTACATATAAAAATCCATTTTTTTCTAACCCTATATTCACAAAAGCCGATTCCATACCAGGAAGAACATTGGATACTTCACCTTTATATATGTTTCCGTTTAATGTTCCCTCTCCTTCTCTTTCAATATGAATCTCCATGACTTTTCCATCTTCTAAAATTGCTGCTCTTGTTTTAAAACTATTAGTATTTATTATTACCTGGTTCATCTATCTCTCCCCTAAGAACCTGTTTCCACGAATAAATAGTTCCGTTAACTTTCAACACATTCATTTCTAATGTATTATCTATTTTAATTTTTAAATCTCTACCAAATTTTTCTCTATTAATCTTATTTATACCAACTATTCTGGAAACATTTTTCTCATTACTTTCTACTTTCAAATCTTTTTCTACATCATATATCTTTTTTAAAAAATCATAGTAAATCTCTCCAACAACAAGCTCTCTAAAAGCTGGATGAAAAGGTCCCCCTAAAACATTTTCACTGTCATTTAAATCCTCTGTTGGTTGCAATCCTACACGAACAATATTTATATCGCTGTAATCTAAAAGTGAATATATTTTTTTACATCTTTTTACAGCTTCATCCAACGTTAACGGAGTATAACTTCCATTTTTAAACATCTCTGCCATTTCAGTTTCTTTTATAACTAGAGTTGGATATATTCTTGCAATATCTGGTGCTAATTGAACAGTTTTAACTGCACTCATATAATCACTTTCATCTGTTGACCCTGGTAATCCTAACATAAGCTGAATTCCAAGTTGTATTCCAGCTGATTTTATTAGTTCTGATGCTAAAAATACCTTTTGAACAGGGTAAAATCTATGCGTTTGTCTTAAAACATCTTCATCTAAAGATTGAACTCCTAACTCTACAGTTGTAACTCCATACTTTCTAAGTATTTCCACTATCTCTTCATTTATATAATCAGGTCTTGTTGAAATTCTAATTCCATCAACTAATCCAGCTTTTATATATTCATAGACTACAGACAAATACTCTTCTTGTAATTTTATAGAAATTCCTGTAAAAGTTCCACCAAAAAAAGCCACCTCTTTCTTGGATTTTTTTGGAAGAGTTTTTAAGTACGATTCAATTATATCTTTTATATCATCTGTAGCAACATCCGTTTCTCTACCGTTTATTTTTTTTTGATTACAAAAAACACAGTCATTTGGACATCCAAAATGACTAATAAAGATTGGAATATTATAGTGTTTCATAAAGTTTTACTCCTAATTTTTTACAAATATCTTTCGCTGCTGATTGCTCTGCACTTTTTTTATTTTTTCCTGTTCCATAACCTTTTAAAGTATCACTTATAACAGCTTCAACTTCAAATATTTTTAAATGGTCTGGACCTTGTTCTTTTACTACTCCATATGCTGGTATGATTTTATATTCTTTTTGACTATACTCTTGTAGTATTGTTTTAAAATCTAGAATATCTTCATTTTCATTTACATGTTCTATAGGATGTCTCAAATATTTCATAGCAATATCCTTTGTTGTTACAAAGTCAGAATCTAAATATATAGCTCCTAAAATCGCTTCAAATACATCTCCTAATATAGAGTTTCTCTCTCTTCCACCTGTTAACTCTTCACCTTTACTAAGCATTAGATATTGTCCAAAATTTAATGTCTTAGATATCTTTGCAAGTACAGGCTCACTAACTACCATAGCTTTTAGTTTTGCTAAATCTCCCTCTAGAGCATTTGGATAAGTATTATATAGATGCTCTGTAACAATTAAATCTAGAACTGCATCACCAAGCAGTTCTAGTCTTTCATTGTTTAATTTTCTGTATTTAGCGTGTTCGTTTCCAAAAGATCTATGGATAAGTGCATTTTTTAATAAGTCTTTGTTTTTAAATACATAGCCTATTTTATCTTCTAATTCTAGATATGGTCTTTTCACTTATCTCTCCTTTTATTACTTATATTTTCTCATAGCTATTACAGCATTATGTCCACCAAAACCTAATGAACTTGACATTCCAACTTCAATCTCTCTTTTTACCATTTCATTTGGAGTATAGTTTAAATCTAAAGTTTCATCTGGATTATCTAAATTAATTGTTGGTGGAATTACTCCTTCAGCAATTGATAAAGCTAATATAACTCCTTCAATTCCTCCAGCTGCTCCTAACCCATGACCAGTAGCTCCCTTTGTTGAAGATATATTCATAGAATAAGCTGATTTACCGAAAGCTGCTTTTATAGCTGCAGTTTCATTTCTATCGTTAGCTGGTGTTGATGTTCCATGAGCATTTATATAACCTACCTCTTCTGGTTTTATAGCTCCTTGTTCCATAGCCATATTGAAAGCTCTTGTTGCTCCCTCTCCACCTTCTGAAGGTGATGTTATATGGTAAGCATCACAAGTTTCTCCATAACCAACTACTTCAGCATATATCTTTGCTCCTCTAGCTTTAGCTGATTCTAACTCCTCTAAAATAACAATTCCTGCTCCTTCTCCCATTACAAATCCATCTCTATCAGCTGTAAATGGTCTTGAAGCTCTTTGTGGATCATCATTTCTTGTTGATAAAGCTTTCATATTTGCAAAAGCGTTTATAGCAAACTTTGTAATACAAGCTTCTGTTCCACCTGCTATCATTGCATCCGTTTTTCCAGATCTAATCATTTCAAAAGAGTCACCTATAGAGTGAGTTCCTGCTGCACATGCTGTTACTACAGCTTTATTTGGTCCTTTAGCTCCAAAATATATCCCTACATTTCCAGATGCCATGTTATTAATCATTGCTGGAATTGTAAATGGAGATATTCTTCTAGCTCCCTTTTCTAACATTGTTCCATATTGATCTTCAAAAATTTCTATTCCACCAATTCCTGATGATACAATTGTTCCAACTTTAGTTGCATTATTTTCATCTATAACAAGACCTGAGTCCTCTAATGCCATTTTTGTAGCGGCAATTGCAAACTGAGTATTTCTTGCTAATTTTTTTACTTCTTTCTTTTCAATTCCAAATTCAATTGGATCAAAATCAGTAACTTCTCCTGCTATTTTAACAGCACTTTCTGTTGTATCAAAAGATTTTATCTCTTTTATTCCACACTCTCCAGCTTTTATAGCATCCCAAGATTTCTGTGTACCAGTTCCTAATGAAGTTATTAAACCAACTCCTGTTACAACTACTCTTCTCATTATCCCATTCACCTCATTGTTATTTTTCCAAAAAATATAACTAAAGGGGTACTTTCATACCCCTTTAAATAAATCTTACTTATTTGCTTCTATGTAGCTTACAACGTCTTTTACAGTTTTGATTTTTTCTGCATCTGTATCAGGAATCTCAACTTCGAATTCTTCTTCGAAAGCCATTATTAATTCAACTGTATCTAAAGAATCTGCTCCTAAATCTTCAACGAAGTTTGCCTCTAAAGTTACTTGATCAGCTTCTACTCCTAATTGCTCTACAACTATTTCTATTATTTTATCTAACATGTGTATCCTCCTGATTTTTTTATTGGTTATATTTAATATATTAGCAAATTTAATATATTTTTTCAAGCTTTATAATCTTTATTAGCTTATGCTAAATCTGATAATTTTTCAATATTAATTACTTCAATCTCTTTATCTATTTTTTTAATTAATCCATTTAATACTTTTCCTGGTCCTATTTCATATACAGTAGTAACACCAGCGGCTTTTAAGGCTATTATTGTTTCTACCCATTTTACTGGTCCAAAGCTTTGTCTATATAGTTCATCTTTTAAATCTTCAGCTTTTATTATCTCTTTAGCTGTTGTATTAGCTATAAGAACTATATTTGAGTCTTGGAAATTGAATTCTTCTAAAGCTAATTTCAATATCTCACCAGCTGGTTTCATTAAACTTGAATGGAATGGACCTGAAACTGCTAATTCCATTGCTCTTCTAGCTCCTGCATCTTTTAAAGCTATACAAGCTTCAGCTATTGCTGATTTTTCTCCAGCTATTACTGTTTGTTTTGGTTCGTTAAAGTTTACTGCTTCAACTATTCCATCTACACTTTTTAAAGTTTCAATTATCTCATCAGAATTTAATCCCAATATAGCTGCCATACCTCCAGCTACTTCAGATGAAACTTTACTCATTGCTTTTCCTCTTAAAGCTGTTAATTTTACAGCTGATTCCATAGATAAAAATCCAGCTGATCCTATTGCTGCGTATTCTCCTACAGAATGCCCTGCTACAAAGTTTGGAACAACTCCTTTAGCTCTCAATAACTTTTCTAAAACTAAACTCATCGCAACTATTGCTGGTTGAGTATTTTTCGTATCCTTTAACTCTTCTTCGCTACCATCAAACATAATCTTTTTTAAATCGAAATCTAAACTAGAAAATATTTTATCAAATTCGTTTTTAGCTAAATCGTGATTCTCATAAAGTTCCTTACCCATTCCAACGTATTGTGTACCTTGTCCTGGAAAAACAAAAGCTATCTTACTCATATTAACTCCTTTTTTATAAATAACACGTGTTTTTTTAATATATCATATTATTTTTATACTGTCAATTTTAAATTTAATAAGACCATTTTAATATCATTGAAGCATAAGTTAATCCAGCTCCAAAACCTGTTAAAGCTATTGTATCACCTTTTTTTACAAGTCCTTTTCCTAAAGCTTCACCAAGAGCTAACCCTATTGATGCAGATGATGTATTTCCATATTTGTTTAGGTTTAAATAGAATTTTTCCATTGGAATTTCTAATCTTTTAGAAGCTCCTTCAATTATTCTACTGTTTGCTTGATGAGGAAATACCATATCTAAATCTTTTGAAGTCATTCCAGCATTGTTTAGAGCTTCTAAAGTTGCTTTTGGTAAGGCTTTTACCGCAAACTTGAAGACATCTTGTCCTTTCATTTGTAAGAAGTTTGATCTTTCTTCTAAAACTTCGGCACTTAAAGGTTTTCTTGTTCCTCCTGCTGGAGTTCTTAAAGCACCTTTTAAATCTGGTTCAGCTCCTAAAAACTGTGATATTATTCCAGTTCCATCTTCAACTTCTGAAACTACTGCTGCTGCTGCTCCATCTCCAAAAAGTACACAAGTATTTCTATCTTGCATATCTACAACTTTAGAAAAAACTTCAGCTCCTATTACTAGAACATTTTTATTCATACCAGAAATGATTAAAGCTTTAGCCATTGCCAATGCATATACAAAACCACTACATGCTGCGTTTAGATCAAATGCCGCTGCATTCGTAGCAGATATTAACTCTTGTACAAGACATGCAGTACTTTGAACTGGATAATCTGGTGTTGTTGTAGCCACTATTATCATATCAATATCTTCTACTGTAAGATTTGCTGCTTTAATAGCCACCTTTGCTGCTTCTGCACCTAAATCAGATGTAGCTTGAGAGTCACTCGCAAATCTTCTCTCTTCAATACCAGTTCTGCTTTTAATCCACTCATCTGTTGTATCTATAATTTTTTCAAAATCAGAATTTTTCATTATATTTTCAGGAACATAAGTTCCTAGACCTATTATACCTACATTTTTAAGCTTCATCATTTCCTCCTTCGGTTTCTTTCATAACCTCTGTTAGCCTATCTATAAATTTATCTTCTGCAAACTTATTAGCAACTTTCAAGGCATTTTTGATACCTTTTGCATTAGAGTTTCCATGAGCTTTTATAGAAATACCATTTATTCCTAAAAATAGTGCTCCTCCATATTCTGAAGAGTCTAATCTACCTTTTAATTTTTTCAAAATAGGCATTAGTAAGAACGCTCCTAGTTTACCAACAAAACTTTTAGAAATCTCATCTTTTAAAATTGAAAATATAAACTTTGCTGTTCCTTCTGCTGTTTTCAAAACCATATTTCCTGTGAAACCATCAGTTACAACAACATCTACATTTCCTTTCATCATCTCTGTACTCTCTATACTACCTAAAAAATTAATTCTAGTATTTTCTTTTAATAAGTTAAAAGCTAATCTTGTAGCTTCGTTTCCTTTTCCATCTTCTGTTCCTATATTAAGTAATCCAACTCTAGGATTGTTTATTCCAAACATCTCTTCATAATAAAGTGAACCCATCGTTGCAAATTGATTTATAAATTCTGGTCTACAATCAGCATTTGCTCCTACGTCCATCAAAACAATATCTCTTTTTCCACTTGGGAATATCGTCGTTATTGCTGGTCTTAAAACACCCTTTATTCTTCTTAATTTTAATTGACTAGCACTAATAAGAGCACCTGTATTACCTGCAGAAACCGAAGCGTGAGCTGAACCTGATTTTACTAACTCTAAAGTTCTATTCATAGAAGAATCTTTTTTTCCTCTAACAGCAACCATCGGGTCATCATCCATCTCTATTATCTCTCTAGCATCGACAATCTCTATTCTATTTATATCATAATTATATTTTTTTAATTCATCTTCTATCTTCTCTTTTTGTCCAACTAGTATTAGGGTTAAATCTTTAATTTCACTTAAAGCTTCTACTGCTCCTTTTACCTGTTCAAGAGGGGCAAAATCTCCACCCATAGCATCCAAAGCGATTCTCATATTTTCTCCTCTATAACGATATAATAATAACTTTATTATAGCATATTTTGGGAAATAAAAAAAAGCAAGATTTAACTATCCCGCTTTTTTTTATTAGATATTACTCTACTTCTGTAGCTAATACTTGCTTTCCGTTGTAATCTCCACATGCAAGACAAATTCTGTGTGGTCTTCTTGGTGCTCCACATTTGTTACAAGTTGCTAATGTTGATCCTTTTAAAGCGTCATGAGATCTTCTCATATTTTTCTTAGCTTTTGAAGTTTTCTTCTTAGGTACTGCCATTTTAGTTTCCCTCCTAATACATTCATATTTAAAATTTTAAAGTTTTATGTCTAATAATTGCTGCCATCTAGGGTCAACATCTCCGTTTGAGTATTTATCTACTTCAGAAGTATCTGAACACTCTGGAAGACATGCCTCATATTGTGACAAATCAAGTATTATATATTCTCTTACCAGATCAGAAATTTCGATTTCGCTATTTTTAGCTTCTTCAAAGTGTACATCTCCGAACTCTTCTTCTGGCTTCAGGCTTGAAGTATATTTAGAATATTCTTTTGGATCTAGATATTCTCCTCTAAAATCACCTTGGATTAAAGGTTCTATTTCCACTAAACATCTAACACATTCTAACCTTAGTACTGCTCTATAAGATCCTTCTAGTATATAACTATTTCCTTCTTTATAAGCCTTTCCTCTAATTACTATACCTTCTGGAATATCAATAGAGTCCATAGTTTTTTCAACATAATCAAAGGTAACCTCTGACTCATTAATAATTTCACTTAGCTTGATTATCAATGTTATCCTCCTTATAATTACAATACCTTAATATTTTACTAGTTTTTTTAGAGGTTGTCAAGTAATTTTTCTTAACAACCTTTTAGAATTTTATACGTTAAATAAAAACTCCATTAAGTCCCCATCTTTTACAACGTATTCTTTACCTTCTAATCTAAGGGCTCCAGCTTCTTGTGCACCTTTCCAACCAGAATATTTTATAAATTCTTCATATCCTACAACTTTTGCTCTAATAAATCCTCTTTCGAAATCCGTATGAATTTCTCCAGCAGCTTTTGGTGCAGTATCTCCAACTTTAATAGTCCAAGCTCTTACTTCTTTAACTCCTGCTGTAAAGTAAGTTTGTAATCCTAGAAGTTTGAATCCAGCTCTTATAAGTCTATTTAATCCAGGCTCTTCTACTCCTAAAGATTCTAAAAACTCTTTTCTATCCTCTTCTTCCATCTCTTGTAACTCAGATTCTACTCTTGCAGAAACAATAGCTACTTCTGCTCCTAATGTAGCTGCATACGCTCTAACTTTTTCTACATATTCATTTCCAGTTGCTAAATCATCTTCTGATACATTAGCTGCAAACATCATAGGTTTTTGAGTTAAAAGTTGGTATGTTCTTATTAATTCTTGCTCTTCTGGAGTTAAAATTAATGTTTTTAATAAATTATATTCATCTAAATGAGCTTTACACTTTTCTAAAACAGGCATAAGTGCAATTGCTTCTTTATTTTTTGCTTTAAATAATTTTGTTTGTTTTTCAATAGCTTTTTCTACTGTTTCCATGTCAGCTAAAATAAGCTCTCCATTGATAATCTCTATATCTCTCATCGGATCTACACTTCCACTTACGTGAATAATGTTCTCGTCTTCAAAACATCTAACAACTTGACAGATTGCAGCAGTCGTTCTTATGTTTGATAGGAATTTATTTCCTAATCCTTCACCTTTTGCTGCTCCTTCAACTAAACCTGCAATATCTACGAACTCAACTGTTGCATGCTGAACTCTTTGAGGATTAATTATCTTTGATAATTCATCTAATCTTGAATCTGGAACTGTTACCATTCCTACATTTGGTTCTATTGTACAAAATGGGTAGTTTGCCGCTTCTGCTGCTCCAGCTTTTGTTATTGCATTAAACAAAGTTGACTTTCCTACATTTGGAAGTCCTACTATACCTATACCTATCATCTTAGAGATTCCTCCTGAAATTATATTTTACTTTAGATTTTAGCATATATATAACCTTTTGTAAATAAAAAAACCCTCACTATTATATAGTAAGGATTTTATTTTTTAAACCTCTTCTGCTACAGATGAATTTTGTACTGATTTTTTTAATCTTACTTTTGGTTCACTTGGTAATCCAAATCTTGGAATCAATCTGTCCAATCCAGTTAAAGTACCTATCAGTATCGTTGAAACTGCAATCAATGCTAAGAAATTATATTTAATTATATCCATTGCTGTAAAGTTATAAAGAGGATATACTGCTTGAGCTATTCCTAAATAGAAACCTATATACACATGCCATGGAATAAGTTGAGAACCAAACACTCCTAAAGCATCACTAAACGTTGCATTTCTAAGTCTTAAAGTCTCTATGTCTTCTGGTGACCCTTCAACATTATTTTCTACAATCTCTCTTATGATTGGTCCTATAGTTACTATTTGAGCCATCTCGTCTGCTAAACCTGCATTTCCTAATATTGATAACAATCCATTACAGAACATCAATTGTCTTACATTACTAGAAACTTTTACAACTAGATTTGATAAAGGTCTGAATGCATCCATTAATTTCATTATTCCACCAAATGCTGCAACCCACATCATCATTACAATTACCCATGACCCTGCACCTTCAAATCCAGAATATAATAAATCTAAGAACGCTCCAGTATTTTCTACTGTTCCAGCTAATAATCCTAATCCATATGCTGCAAATATACCTATAAATAAACAAACAAGCGTTGATAACCCTTTAAATGCAGCTATTAAAACAAGCACTAGTGGAACTATCATATAAGTTGGTACACCTGTTTTTACTTGATTTAATAATGTTACTGCTGATTCTCTTTTTTCAGCTAAAACAGTCCAAACTTCTGCAGGTATTTGCTCTATAGCTGTAGCTGCATCTCCTGTCACTGTTGGAAGTCCCATTGTTACTCCAGCTACATAGAAAGCTACTATACCTAAAACCAATACTAATCCTGACCAATAACCTTGATGTCTAATTCTTTTTATAACTTCTACTTTCTGAATTCCAGAACTTACTATTGTTGTATCTGATATCAACCCTATGTTATCTCCAAAACAAGCTCCTCCAGCTATCGCTCCAACTGTTAGGGCTATGTTTCCTCCTACAATATGATTCAACCATAGGAATATTGGTGCACAAGCTGCAAACGTTCCCCAGCTCGTTCCTGTAGCTATTGATAATATAGATGTTACAGCTATTCCTACAACTGCAACTGTTCTTCCTGTTAAACCTACATTTAAAGCTAAATTGATAATTGAAGCTCCTACTCCAGTAGACATAAACACTTCAGCCATTGCATAAGCTACCATCAATATAAAGAATGCTATCTGCATCTCTTTTGCATTGTTTATAACAGCTTCTATAATATCGTTTGTTTTTTTTCTCTCTACCACTACTGCTACAAGTGCTGCATAAACTGTAGCAATTGGTGCTGCGATAAGTGCATCATAACCCATAAACATTAGTGCTGCCAGTACTCCGACTGGACTTAATTTTAACAATTCAATTATTGTGTTCATGTAAAACCTCCAAGTTATTTTTTAGCTTCAATATAATTTTAGGTAAAAAAAAACTACCGCATAAAGAATACGGTAGCAAATTTGCAAAATATATCACAAATTTTGGATAGCACAACACTAGTAACTAGTGACAGTAATATAGATATTTTCTATATTCCCAACAAAGATTTTGACAAAATCTTTATTTCGGCAAACTTCCCTTTCTTTTAACTTCAACGCTTTGTCTAGCTCTGTTAAAATACTTTTGTCGTTTGCAACCTCTACCTAAAATATTAAATTTTTTAGAAACTTTTAAATAATAGTAACACTATTATTTTTGAAAGTCAATTTATTTCTTTATTAAAGAAGTTCCATTCATCTCAACTGGCTTCTCTATATTTAGTATTTCTAACATTGTTGGAGCTATATCCGCTAATTTTCCGTGGATTAATTCACCTTTAAAATGATTAGAAACATATACTAATGGTACATCATAAGTTGTATGAGCAGTAAATGCTTCATGAGTTGATGGATCTTCCATCTTCTCTGCATTTCCATGGTCAGCTGTTATTAAAACAGTTCCATCTAACTCTAATATTTTACTTACAATTTGCCCTACTCCTTTATCTACAGCTTGAACAGCTTTTATAGCAGCATCAAAGACACCTGTATGTCCAACCATATCTGGGTTAGCAAAGTTCATTATAATTACATCAAACTTGTCTGAATTTAAAGCTTCTAAAACTTTAGAAGTTAATTCTGGTGCTGACATCTCAGGTTGTAAATCATAAGTTGCAACTTTTGGAGAAGCTACAAGTACTCTTTCTTCACCTTTAAACTCAGCTTCTTTTCCTCCGTTAAAGAAGAATGTAACGTGAGCATATTTTTCTGTTTCAGCTGTTCTTAATTGAGTTAAATTATTAGCTGAAAGAACTTCACCTAAAGTGTTGTTGATATCTTTATCATCATATATGATTTCAGCTTTTATAGTTGAATCATAAGTTCTCATACAGTAGTATACTGGCTCTAAGTATTCTCTAGTGAATCCTTTAAAGTCTTCATCTACAATAGCTCTAGTTATTTGTCTAGCTCTATCTGGTCTAAAGTTAAAGTTAACTATTACATCACCTTTTTGAACTCTACCCTCTTCTACTAATAAAGTTGGAGCTATAAACTCATCTGTTATTTTTTCAGCATAAGATGCTTCAATTATTTCTAAAGCAGATTTGTTGTTAACATCTAACTTTCCAGAAATTGCATCATAAGCTTTTTCTGTTCTATCCCAGTTTGTATCTCTATCCATTGAGAAATATCTTCCAGAAATTGTAGCGATTTCTCCTACTCCAATCTCTTCGATTTTAGCAACTAAATTTTTCATAAATTGAAGTCCTGAACTTGGAGCTGTATCTCTTCCATCCATGAAAGCGTGGATATAAACTTTCGTTAATCCAGTCTTTTTTGCCATCTCTAATAATCCAAATAGATGGTTTATATGAGAATGAACTCCTCCATCAGACAAAAGTCCCATGAAGTGAATACTTTTATTGTTTTCTTTTGCATGATTAAAAGCTTTTACAACTTTAGCTTTATCAAAGAACTCTCCATCTCTAATTTCTTTCGAAATTTCTACAAGTGGTTGATAAACAACTCTTCCAGCACCTAAATTTAAGTGACCTACTTCTGAGTTACCCATTTGTCCTTCTGGTAATCCTACAGCTTCTCCTGAAGCTTTTATTAATGTATGTGGATAAGTGTTAAATAATCTTTCAAAATTTTCTGGTGCTGCTGCTGCAATAGCATTCTTTTCATCTAAATGTGGATTATATCCCCATCCGTCAAGAACCATTAATACTAAAGGTTTTTTAGCCATTTTTTAAGCCTCCTAATTTTTTAATTATTTTGCTCCTGCTGTGATAACTTCAATAAATACTGGTGCATCTAAAGAAGCTCCTCCAACAAGTCCACCATCTATATTTTCCATAGCTAATAATTCAGCTGCATTTTTAGCATTCATTGATCCACCATATTGGATTGTGATTTCTGCTGCTGCTTCTACACCAAACATTGCAACTAGAACATCTCTAATCTCTTTATGAGTTTCTTCAGCCATCTCTGGAGTAGCTGTTTTTCCTGTTCCTATAGCCCAAACTGGCTCATAAGCAACTACAACTTTCATTGCTTCTTCAACTGTTAATCCAGCCATTCCTTCTCTTACTTGCTTTTCATTTACTTCAGCTGTTGCACCTGATTCTCTCTCTTCTAATTTTTCTCCGATACAAAGAATTGGAACTAAATCATGAGCTAATGCTGCTTTTACTTTTGCATTGATGAAAGAATTAGATTCTTTGAAGTATTCTCTTCTCTCTGAATGTCCTAAGATTACATACTTAACTCCAATCTCTTTTAACATAAGTGGAGAAATCTCACCTGTGTAAGCTCCTGAATCGTTTGTATGCATGTTTTGTGCAGCAATCTCTACGATTGAACCTTCAACAGCCTTAACTGCTGATTCTAAAGCTGTAAATGGAGCTCCAATAACAACTGATACTCCCTCTATTCCTTTTGTTAATTCTTTTAACTCAGTTAAAGTAGCTTTTGTTTCTGCTACTGTTTTATTCATTTTCCAGTTTCCTGCAATTATAGTTTTTCTCATAATTTTCTCCCTCCGAATTTTTATTAATTTTAAGTTTATAATAACACAATTTCTAGGTTTTTAACACGGATTATACTGTCTATATTTTCATCCTATTTTGAGTACTTTTTTCTCTAATTAAGGAATTTCTTTCTTCTCTCTTCTTTTAAGGCTTCTTTTAAGTAATCTTTTGAGTTCACAACTAAATCTTCTACTAAAGGAATCATTGCTCCATCTAGTACTTCAATAACCTCTCCAAACTCTTCTTTTTTAAACGCCTCAAACACCTCTTCAGCATATTTTTTAAATTCATCAGCATACTCTACATAATCAGAATATATAAGTCCTATAGCTGTAGCTTCTTTCAATGATAATACTATTCCCAATGCCCATTCAATATAACTTACCATCTCAATAATTTTAGTTATATCCTCTGGATCTTCTGATAAATCGTCAAAATTTTGAAAAAATCTGTCTGTATAGTTTTCTAATAAATATAACGATTCTATTAAAATTTCTCTATGAGAACGAGTTGTTAACTCGAGTACTTTTATTTTTTTATTTAAAGGTAAAGACCTACCATCTACCTTCTCTCCATCTAGCTTTAATTCGATTATAACTTCACCATGCTTTACAATTTTAGCTTCTAATCTTTCTAAAACATTTAATAATTTTGTTGTTCCTACACCTAAATCTACTCTCTGTCCATTTACAAAAATATCCATCTTCCACATCCTCAACTTAGTTATTTGAAATACTCCCTAACTATAGCAACTGTAAAAAATACAACCTTTTCTACATTGTGCTTTTCTTTTAATTCTTTTTCTAGTTCTTTTAAAGTTGAGCCTGTAGTTACAATATCATCAACTATTAAAATTTTTTTACCACAATAATCTTTCTTTATATTGAATGCTTTTTCAACATTCTTTGCTCTTTCTATATTACCTTTGATTTTATACATCTGCTTTGTATTTTTAACTCTCTCAATGCTATGAAAAGAAATATCCGAAGCTTTCAAAAGTTCATCTACTTGATTATATCCTCTTTCCAAAAGCCTATTTTTACTTATCGGTACAGATATTATTACATCTATAGCCTCTAACTCTATTATCTCTTCTACTGCTTTTTTTATATATTTTTTTAAATTTTCCGATATCATTTTTCTATTTCTGAATTTAAAATCAAAAATTATATTTTTAACATCACTATAATAGTATAAGTAATATAAGTTTTTTCTTTTTTTCAACTCACTCATTTTTTCCAACTTAAAATTGCATTGAAAACAAATGTATTCTTCACCTTTTAATCTAGAACCACACAAACAGCAGCTGTTATCAAAAAATATTTTTCTAAGGAGTTGCTTTAGCATATCTCTTCATCTTCTTACTTTTAGTAAATTCTTTATCTATTATTTTTGCTGAATAAAGCTCTGTGTATCCACATTCTATACACGTTTTTATATAATAGGTTCCAATATCAATTTTCAATCCTGGGCTTTTTTCTGGTATAGCTGTCGTTTTAACTATGTATTTATCACTTCCACATTTTAAACATTTATACTCCAAGTTCATCACCCCAAAAAATATTCTTGAGCCATTCAACTTCTTCTCCTAAAAAAGTTACTGCATCAAATCGTACTTTTTCATTTTCAAGTCTATTTTTTCTTATAAACTCTTTTGCAGTAATATAAATTTTAGACATTTTCTTTCTATCTATTGCCTCTTGTGGCATACCATAGAAATTATTTTTTCTATATTTCACTTCAAAAAAAACAAGGGTAGTTTCATCGTAGCCAATAATGTCAATTTCACCGAAAGACCCTTCATAGTTCATTTTAAGAACTTTAACTCCTAAGCTTTCTAAATATTCTCTAGCTTTCTCTTCATACTCTTTACCCTTGTTTCTTCTATTCATAATTTACTCTCCTAAAATTTTCTTTAAGAAGCTTTTTCTATGAACTCCAGCTATCGCTCCTCGTTCTAATATTGCGGCTCTATGAACAACCGTTCCATAACCTTTATGTTTTTGAAATAAATATTCTGGATAACTTTGAGCAAGTTCTACCAACATCTTATCTCTTGTAACTTTTGCTATTATTGATGCTGCTGCTATACACAAACTCTTAGAGTCACCTTTTACTACAGGCAGCTGTTCTTTAGAGAATTCTCTTATTTTATGATTTCCATCAACTAAAACTTTTTCATAATGAACACTTTCATCTAGATTTTCTATGGCTCTTCTCATAGCTAAAAATGTAGCATTTAATATATTAACTTCATCTATCTCTTCTACAGAAGCCATTCCAACTCCTATATCGAAATTTTCCATTACAACATGATAAAGTTCCTCTCTAGATTTTTCAGTTAATTTTTTAGAATCATTTATTTTATCTAACTTTTCATCATATTTTTTAAGTTTTGCTGCTGCTGCAACTACTGGTCCTGCTAAAGGACCTCTTCCAGCTTCATCTACACCTATAACATTACCATTTTCTATGTCAAAAAGGTACATTATATTTTTTATTTCCATACTTAGTTCTCCAGCATTCATATTTTTTACCTATTAAAATCTTTTTTTCCTTTATTATTTAGCGAGTCTAGTAATTTTAGCGAAATCTAATTTTAATCTTTTTAAAACATTTTTAAAATCTTCTTTTAAATCTCCTAAGACAACTATTTCTTCCTCTGTTCTAGGATGATTAAATTTTAAATAATAAGAATGTAACATTTGACGTTTTGCAAAATCAGATGAATTACCATAAGTTGTATCTCCAAGTATTGGATGATTTAAACTTTTCATATGCACTCTTATTTGATGAGTTCTTCCTGTCTCTATTCCAACATCCACTAATGAAAATCCATCAACAGCATCTATAACTTCATAGTTTGTAATTGCAACTTTACCATTGTCTAAAACTACAGCCATCTTCTTTCTATCTCTAGGATCTCTTCCTATTAACGTCTCAATTCTTCCTTTATAGTTTCTAAAGTTACCCTTACAGATGCATACATATCTTTTCTCAATAGTTTTATTTTTAAACATATCTGTTAATTTAACGTGAGCTGTATCATTTTTAGCTATAATTATTAATCCTGTTGTATCTTTATCTAATCTATGAACTATTCCTGGTCTTATAACTCCATTTATTGAAGATAAATCTTTTATATGATAAAGAACTGCATTTACTAAAGTTCCTGTGTAATATCCTTGAGCTGGGTGAACTATTACTCCTGAATCTTTATTTATAATCAATAAATCTTTATCCTCATATACTATATCTATCGGTAAATCTTCAGCTAAAACTTCTAACATCTCATCTTCAGGTATTTTAACCGTTATTAATTCTTTTCCTTTTAATTTAGTTCCACTTTTAATTTTCTCTTTATTCATTATAGATACATTTTCATTGTCTATTAGTTTCTGAATATAAGTTCTTGTGGCATCTTCTAAATATTCATTTAAATAAGCATCTAATCTTTTTCCTTTTTCTTTTTCATCTACTATTATCTCTATTATTTCTTTATAATTTTCCATATTTCACTTCCTGTTAAAATCTTTTTCTTCTTAATAAAAATTATATCATAAGTTTTTTTCTATTACAAAATTATTACTATAAAAAAAGAAATTCATTTTTCTCTTTGTATATATGTTTTATGAATGGGGAAATACGTAAAAATCTTAACCCATTTTTAATTTACAAGGAGATTATAAATGAGGAGGTTTATTTTATGAAAAAATTAGCACTTTTAGCATGTTCTTTATTTGCCTTTGCAGCTGTTGCTCAGGCGAAAGAGGTAGTTGCTCCAGTTACTAGCTCTAAAGAGGTAGTTAATGAGCCTGTTATAATGGAAGAGGTTGTTGTTGTACCTGTTGCTTCAAATCCTTGGGGATATGTAAATCTTAGAGGTGGATGGGATTTCTGG
>JBOFUO010000055.1:0-26053 GCA_051652625.1 Cetobacterium sp. | reverse complement strand
ATGGATAGAGTTGAAGGTATGAATGTAGATTACGACAATGGTTGGGAAGTTTCTTTAGGTTCTGAGTATTGGATTAATAGTCAATTTGCTTGGTTAGTTGGATTTAACTATGCAGATACAGGAGCTCCTGAAAAGAGTTTTGCTGCAACAGAATATGCTCTAGATTCAACTATGATTGGAACTGGTATAAAATACAAACCAAACGATTCAACAGAATGGACAGTTGCATTCAATCATTATTTCTATGATTCTAAAACTGTTGAAAATATAAAATACGAAAAAGAAATATCTAGTGTAGGTGTTAACTTCGTAAAAAGATTCTAAATTTAAGGAGAAAAAATGCCAAAAAAAGCAATTTTTAAAAGAGAGCAAATTCATAAAAAAGCTTTCGAAATGTTTGAAAAATATGGCTTAGATGAAATTACTGCGAGAAATTTAGCCAAAGCCCTAAATTGTTCTCCTGCACCTATCTATAGCTGTTACTCATCTATGGATGAACTTAAAACAGAGCTTATAGAAGAGGCGAAAAAAATATTCTTAGAATATGTTATAAAGCCTGAAACAGATATGGTTTTTTTAAATAGTGGAATTGGTCTTTGTAGATTTGCAAAAGAAGAAAAACAGCTTTTTAAATCTATATTTCTTAGAGATAATTCTTACAGCAACTTATTAAAAAAGTTTAGAGATTTAATGAAAATCGAAATGGAAAAAGATGAAAGATTTAACAACCTTCCAACAGAGTTTAAGTATGACCTATTTTTAGACTGTTGGCTTGTTGGACACGGTTTGGCTACTTTAATAGCAACTGATTACTTTGAAAATCCTACAAACGATTTTATCAAAGATAAGCTGTTAGGTACTGCTGCTGTTATGCTTTATAAAAAACTCGATGATTTCAAACTAAATTCAAAATAATTCAGAATTGAAAAGAGACAACTTAAATTTTAAGCTGTCTCTTTTTCTATCTCTTCTTTTTCAATTGACTTATCATTTTCTATTTTTGCAGAATATTTTGATGCTAAAGCAAATAAAATTGTAGTTATAGACGTTATAAAAACGTATAAATAAATAAGATAAAAGAAACTTTCTTCATTTAAATACATAGCTAAAGTTACGCCTATTCCAAAAACAAAATCTACAAATCCATCAAAAATAAGTATTCTTTTAATTATAATTAATTTTTTATTATAAAAAGTACTTTCTTCTTCATATACAGTTGTTACAATGTGATTTATTCCTCTAAAAGTTAAAAATATACCTATATAAAACATTACCAGATAACCTTCTAGCTCAACTTTAGATGCAATTACTTTTTCTACAACCAGACTAACTTCTTCTATTAATTCTTGCTCTATTTTTAAAATTTTATCTGATAATAAAACCCAGCCTGAAAAAACTTCTAATAAGCCCCAAAACAACACTTCACCCCAATGAAAACTTCTCTCTCCTATACCCGAAAAAGAATATATTAGATTTCCTACTCCAGTCAATAAAAATAAAAAGCCCAAAACTTTAACAACGTCTTCTAAAAAAATTCCATTTCCCAATATTACAACAGCTGCATAGAGTAAAAATAATACTCCAACTATTATATGGTAAAACCACTGTTCTTTAAAATAAAATCTTATTTTTGCAGTTAATTTTCTATACATAGTTTCACCACCACCTCTATTTATAAAAAAACATCTTTATAGCTTATCTATACTATTTTTTTTACTTTTTCCTCTTTGGTGGTTAAAGAAGAAATACTTATACTTTTCTAAAAAATAACTTTTACATCTTCAGTTGCAAAATATTGTTCTCCTAATTTTATTTCTTTAATAGCTCTAATTCTATTTTCTAACGGCAACTTAGAACTATATATTTTTTCCAAAAACTTCAATTCTTTTTCTTCTACTATTTTTACATTTTCTAAAATGCTAAAACTATCTTCAATATATTCAAAACCATCACAATCCATTTTATTTTCCGTTACAACTAAATTATATCCCTCTATTTCTTTTAATTCATTTCCAATATATATATAATAATCGTAACCGTCTTTTTTTCCCTCTCCATCTTTTACTATTAAAACTTTTTTATTTAATAGAGAGTAGTAAAACTCTATAGTTTTTATTATAGTTTTTACACCTCTTTTAGCAGTACAATTCACAATCACGTTTTTTTTATCTTTAAACACTGCTTTTAAAACTTTCTTTTGTAATGTATTGTAATCTAAACCTCCTATTAAAGACGATTTTATATCTCTAAATATTGCTGCTGCTTCAAGTGATAATGTTTTAAAAGAATCATCTTTATCTATAGAGATATGCACATTAAAATTCTCTTCTTTTTTTTCAACACTCATTATATCAAGACTAAAGTTATATCCATAATATTGCTTTAATTTTTTTAACAACACTTTTGTTTGATTATCTAGAAATCCTATGCTATTTCTTCCAATATTTATTGAAACATCATCGGGTGTAAAGCCTATGTTTAACTTTTCATTAATAACTTCTCTTCTTGTATAAAAAATAGATTTTATTGGAAATTTTATACTTAATAAAGATTCAAACTCATCGTAGTTATTAATTATACTTTTCGAAGGTTTTATATCTTCTATAAATATTTTATATTGATATTTATCTTTATAAGTTTCCATTTTCAATTTAAAAGCAACATCAATCTCTTTATTTTCTAAAATTGTTTCTAGCATATCATCACTATTAAACCATACACAATTTTTTATTTCTACCCCATCTTTTATCAAATCCATCATTAAATGATTTTTTTCTTTTCCAATAGCTCTAAAATTTGAGTATTTACAATTTTTTAGAGAAAATAGTGGTGATGCATTTCCAAATCCATAAGGCTCTAAAGAAGATAATTTATCCATTAAATCAAAAGATATTTTTATCATTGAAAGTTCACAATCTATTTTTATTGGTTTTTTAGTATCTTCACTACTTAAATTCTCAAAAGCATATTTATTTATTCTATCTGAAAACTCTTCTATATTTTGAATTGGAATTGAGAATCCTGCTGCACCAGCATGCCCTCCATACTTTACAAACAATTCTTTCATAGAGTTTAATCCTTCTATCAAATTAAAAGACTCTATACTCCTACATGAAGCTGTTGCAATACCCTCTTTAGGCTTTATCTCCATAATTATTGTAGGCTTGTAATATCTATCAAGAATTTTAGATGCTACTATTCCTATTACACCATGATGAAAGTTTTCTTCTGCTACAACTATCACACTTTTTTCATCTAATCTATTTTCTTCTACCTTTTGAATTGCTTTTTTAAGTATATCTTCTTGTATATCCTTTCTCTCACTATTCTTATTAATTAAATCATATATCAAATTATCACAAATAACATGAGAATCATTTACAAACAATTCTACTGCTGTTTTAGCATCCTCTAATCTTCCTGCTGCATTGAATATCGGAGCTATTATAAAACCTACATCATATGTATCAAATTTTTTATCCATAGGATTTTCATATAATCTTTTCATCAACATATTCAACCCTTGCCATTTACTACTTTTTAAAAGCTCTAAACCTCTTTTCACTAGAATTCTATTCGCACCTTTCAATGGAACAATATCAGCTATTGTTCCTATTGCAACTATATCCAAGTATTTATATATATCATTTTTTTTATCTTCCTTTTTGAACAATGCTAAAAGCAACATAAAAGCTGTTCCTACACCTGCAAAATATCTATAGTTACTTTTGTTATCTTCTCTTTTGGGATTTATGACAGCATAAGCTTTAGGTAAACCATTGTTTATTTCGTGATGATCTGTTATTATTATATCCATACCTAAAGCATTACAGTGATCTACTTCTGCTATTGAAGAGATTCCACAATCGACTGTTATTATTAAATCTCCACCCTCTTCTTTTATATAGCTTAAAGCTTCTTTATTCAATCCATAACCTTCATCTCTTAAAGGGATATAATATTTTACATTTAATCCTAATTCTTTTAGAGCTAAATAACATAATGATGTAGATGTAATTCCATCCACATCGTAATCACCATATATCCATACCGTTTCGCCTTTTTCTTTTGCTTCTAATATTCTTTCAACAGCTTTATCAACATCCTCTAAATGACTCGGATTCATCAAATCTTCTAAAGTTCCATCTATAAAAAATTCTACCTCTTCTTTTGTTTCAACTCCTCTATTATAAAGAATCTGTTCTATATCTTTGTCTACACAAATTTCTTTACTTTTAAATTCTTCTGATTTAAATATCCACTTTGTATTTCTCATTCAATTCTCTCCTTTTGTTTTAGTATTTAATTATATATTGCACTATAAAAAGCATATGTATAAACAATCTCTTCTATTTCTTTTTGTATTTTTTCATCTGATATTGTTTCAAGATTCAAGTCACCATCCAATTCAAAATTCAATTCTTTTAAAAAGTTTTCTCCATATATATACTCTAACAATGTTTTTAAAGCAATACCATTATGCTTGTTATAAATATTTTGCAATCTCTCAATTCCTAATTTAAGATTTTTTTCTGGATTATGATAGTTTTCTTCATCTCCTTCTATCAACTCTTTTGGTATTCCCATCAAACCTATTTTACCAAATTTTATACTTTCTTTATCAAACCCACTTACCGTGTATATAATTGTATATATTAATGATTGAGGAAGAATACTCCTTTTTCGAACTTTCTCGACCTCTTCTCTGTAATACTTTGGATACAAATAATGCAATAGATTTTTATACATATAAAGATCTTTTTTAAATTTATCAACTTTCACAAAAGCTTCTTTATAAAACCCACTTTTTATGTAACTATCTATTATTGTTATTTTGTCCTGTATAGATTCTATATCCAAATCAAACATTGTACTTTGAACAGCCAATTCTAAAAGTTCTGGTTTTTTGAATTCTCCTATTTTATTAAGTGCATTTTTTAACACTTCTTCTTTATAGCTATTTTCAAAATTATAATCCTCTAACGAGTTCGTATAATTTCTTACAACATAATTACTTGAAAAGAATATATTATAATCAGCTAGCTCCCAAGGGTTGTTAATTTTTTTATTTAATTTATTGTACACCATATAATATAATCCCATTTTATGATTTTGAGGATACATTTTTTTAAACTCACTATAATTCTTTATAAAACTTTTTTTATTTTTTAGTTTTATATATATGTCCAAAACTAAACTTTTAATACTTTCATCTCGATTTTTAGTTTTTTCTATTATATCTCTAGCTTTTTTATAATCCTCTAATTGGTAGTAGATTCTAGCAATTCTAAATAATGCTCTATCTCTAAATCTCAAATCTTTAATGTTTTCATAGTTATATATAGCTCTCGGAAAATCCTTGTTTTGCTCAAATGCCACTCCTCTTAAAAAAATTAGTTTTTCTATTTTTACGTTATTTGTTATTTCTATAACTTCTTTGTTTTCATCTAACTTTAGAAGACTTTGTATGTACACTAATTGAATTTCTAAACTCATTTTTTCATAATTTTTTAATTCTTTAACTATTTCAACTACTTCTTTATAACTTTTTTTATCATAAAAATAATTAATTATTTTTAACTGTTCATACTTTGGAATTTTATTAATTAAACTAGTTTCTTTTTTATATTTTATCAAGTAAATATAATTGTACTTAACATCTATTTTTGATAAATTTTGTAAAGCTTTTTTTTCATAAATTTCTAACTCTGGATCATAATATTCTAATATTAATCTTTCAAAATATTCTAAAGCTTTGCTTTCTTCATTTTTTTTTATATAAATTTCTCCAATAAAAAAATCTCTTCTATACTGAAAAAAATTAGTTTTTTTTAATTCTTGTTTCAAATAACTTTCTGGAATATAAACAGCTCTTGAAAACCATAAAAGTGCTTTATCTAATTCTCCCATATCCATATAATTTTTAGCAACATAATATTTTGCATAATTGCTTGTTAATGGGTACGAATATGAGAAGTTTTTTTGATAAACTTCATAAAAAAACAAACTTTTTTTATAATCTTTATTTTCATTTGCTACTATACCTCTATTTAAAAATATATAATCATCAATATTGTAAGAAAAGCTTTTAATTACAAGGATTATTGACAATATTATCATTTGAAAAAACTTCATTTTGAACTCCTCTGAACCTTTTTTATTTTTATTATATCATATATTTTTTAGTATAAAATTTATATTTTTTAAAAAAAATAGTTGAAATTATTTCAAATCTGTATAATAATAAATAATGTTATAATTTTTGTGGGCGGTGATATTTTGGGACTTATTAAAATTTTAGATGAATCTCTTTCTAATATGATTGCTGCTGGAGAAGTAGTTGAAAATCCTGCAAGTTTAATAAAAGAGCTTCTAGAAAACTCTCTTGATGCAGATAGTAAATATATTCGAATAGATACTAAAAATGGTGGAAAAGACATTAAATTTATAGATGATGGCAGAGGCATGTCTCGAGAAGATTTACTTCTTTGTATTGAAAGGCATGCAACTAGTAAAATTTCTTCTAAAGATGACCTTTTCAACCTTAATACTTATGGTTTTAGAGGCGAAGCTCTATCTTCTATATGTGCTGTTTCTAAAATGATTATCTCTACAAAAAGAAAAGATGAAATTATTGGGCATTCAATCAATGTATCTGCTGGAAAAATAACAAATTTAAAAGAATTTCAAAAAAGTCAAGGTACTGAAATAGATATTAAAAATCTTTTTTTCAATACACCTGCTAGATTAAAATTTTTAAGAAAAGATTCAAGTGAAAATGTTAAAATTAAAGAGATAGTTTTACAAGAAGCCATTGCTAATCCAGATGTTTCTATTACACTTAGTATTGATGGTAAAGAAAGCATTCGAACAAGTGGAAAAGGAATGGAAAATACTTTAATTGAACTTTTTGGAATTTCTATCTTGAAAAATTTAAAAAAAGTAGAATTTGGTTATATTGGAAATATTTCTATAACCAGATCAACAAAAGACTATATTTTTACTTTTGTAAACAATCGACCAGTTAAATCTAAAATTATTGAAGAAGCATTGATTGATGGTTACTACACTCATTTGATGAAAGGGAAGTTTCCTTTTGCTATAGTTAATTTAAAGGTTAATCCTAATTCGATTGATGTTAATGTACACCCTTCAAAAAAAATCATAAAGTTTTCTGATGAAAAGAAAATTTATGACGAAATATTTTCAATCACAAATTCAGCTTTAAATATGAATAAAGACTTTACAACACCTACTTTCGAAGTAAAAAAAGAGTTAATAGAATTTGAAAGTTTTGACGCTAAAAATATAAAAAAAATAGAAATTTCAAAAAAAGATTTTGAGATTTCTGATTTTAATGATATAAAAAGAGTGGTAAAAATAAAAGAGGAAATTCAAACTTCTTTTGAAAGTAATAGTAATTTATTTATCCCACAGGATATAATTCCTGTAGACGATATTCAAATTAAAAATTTTGAAATATCAAATATGCCTGAAGTTGTTTTAATTGAATCTAGTGTCAATAAAATTAACGATACTTTCAAAAACCAACCTACGGCCAAGGATACTTTCAAAGATTTAAAGATTATTGGACAATTTTCTAACTCTTTTATATTAGTTGAAGAAAATAAAGAACTAATAGTATATGATCAACATATTGTTCACGAAAGAATTCTTTATGAAAAACTCAAAAATGAATATTTGCAAAATAAAGTTGCATCTCAAGCTTTACTCGTACCTATTAAAGTTTCTTTAACACTAAAGCAAATTGACCTCTTAAAAGACAAAATACAACTCTTCCAAGACTTTGGATTTGAAATAGATGAGTTCAACGATTCGGATTTTTTAATTAGGTCTGTTCCAGCTTTAGAGACTAAAGATTCTTTTGAAAATATATTTTTTGAAATTCTTAACGGCTTAAATAAAGTTAATTCTAAAAATGAAGTTATTGAAAATATGATTATTTCTATGTCTTGTAGAGGTGCTGTAAAAGCTAATCAAAAATTAAGTTTTCTAGAAATGGAAAAACTGATATCTCAACTTCATGAAATAGGACGTTTTACTTGTCCTCACGGCAGACCAATAACCTTCAAAATAAGTTTACTAGATATGGAGAAAGGATTTAAAAGAAAATGAATATTAATATTATTTGTATTGGAAAAATTAAAGAAAAATACATTCTTGATGGAATACAAGAGTTTGCCAAAAGACTTCAAGCTTTTGGCAAGTTAAAAGTCTTCGAATTAAAAGAAGATGGTAACGATTCAAATAGAAATATATCTATTGAAAAAGAATCTAAAGCTATTTTAGAAACTCTCGAAAAAAATAAAGGTTTCAAAATACTTTTAGATATTAGCGGTAAAAATTTCTCTTCAGAAGAGATGGCTGCACATATTGAAAAAATATGTGTAAATGGTGATAGCACAATTAACTTTATTATTGGTGGGTCATATGGTGTTTCAGATGAAATAAGACGAATCTCAGACTTAAGATTGAGTTTCTCTAAAATGACTTTTCCACATCAGTTGATGAGATTAATATTAATTGAGCAAATATATAGATGGTTTAGTATAATTAAAAACACTAAATATCATAAGTAGTTTTTATTTTTATAATTTAATTTTTATAATTTATTAGGAGGAAACAATGTATTCACAAGGAGAAACTTTTTATCACAAATTGGATGACGAGGAGTTTGAAATAACAGTTTTAGAAACTGTTATAATAAGAGACAAAGAATATCTTATTACTGAAGATTTCGATGGAACTAACTACATATTTTTATGTGATGAAGATGAGGATTATTTAACTCTTATGGACGACACTACTGAGGTTAATGCTGTTTTAGATTTCTGGAAAGAAGAATACTTAGGTGCTGATAGTAGCATTGGCGATTGGGATGACGACGAGTATTATGACCGTGAAGATTCTTTTGATCATGATTATTATGATGATATGGGATATGACGATGATGATAAGGAATACTATTAATGGCTAAAATTATAATCAATAGTACTGATTCTTTCGGAGAGCAAATCTCTCAAAAAATGATTGCAAAAAAAGAGCTTCAAAACGAAACTACTATATTTACTTATGACAATAAGTATGGAAAAGGTGAAATAAGAATTTCTCCTCAATCTACTCAAATCTTGAGATTCGGTGAAATTGAAAGTAATCTTACTATAAACCCTAAAACTAAAACTGATTTTTTATATAAAACTTCTTATTTCAATAGTAAATTTACAGTTTCTTGCAAAAAATATTTTTATTCTGAAAATAAGTTGACAATTACCTATATTATATATGATAATAATGTAGAGATAAATGAACTAAGTATTGAGATAATTGAAATATTATAAAAATTAAAATAGAGCAATATCTTTGCTCTATTTTTTATTAAAGGAGGGGTAATGAAAAAAATATTTTTAATTTCTACAACAACTTTGGTGCTTTTTAGTTGTAATAATTTACAAACACAACTTCCTATACAAAAACAAGTTGTTGTTACTAGTGTTAAAAATCCAGTTTTACAACAGGATAATTTCTTCTTGAATGAATCTGGAGTAAGTTATTTATACGATCTCATCAAAAGAGACATTTCTTTAAATTCTGTTAGAAGTTATTTGCCTTCACAAATAATATCTCCTATGGAAGTATATGCTGGAGAAACACTTGTTATTAATAATATTAATGCTGATAGAGTTAAAATGATTTCCTCTCCTATAAAGAGTGACTATACTTTTAATATAACTAGTGGCTCTTTAAATTTCAATAGTTTATACGAAGGAGAATATATTGCTGAAATTTATAATGGATTCACATATATTGGTAACGTTAAGATAAAAAATAAATTGAAATATAATTTTACTGAAAAAGATAATTATGATATAATTTTAAGCGGCTACAATAATAACAATTTAGATTTACTAGTTAAAAGTTCACAACTATACCTAGCTGCTTTCCCTACGAACAGCAAGCAAAAAGATGTTGCATTTATGGTTTTAGAGCTTGGTTCTAAAAATGATAATCAACTTTTGATTAATAAAGAAATTAGATATTTAAAAGAAAACTTTTCTCTTAATGAAAGTGAAAAAATAAAGCTTCTTAGATTTGAAAAAAACAGTATATCTGGAAACTTTATTATTAACAACTATTACTTAGATTATAACCGAAATAATTTAAAACTAAACACTGAAATAATGAGAACTATTAAAGCTAAAAACAATGCTTCATTTGATGAGCTACAATTTTTAGAAAAATTCTATGAGGATTCTCAAAGTTCTGAATTAGCTCTATTAATTGGAAACTTATATATAAATACTGGAGATAAAGAGAAAGGGAATTATTACTTAAATTTAACTAATTCCTCTTTAGAAAAAACTTCTAATATTCCATCTTTAACAACCCCAGATTTAGAAGCAACTACACCTACTTTAATCGATAAAAAAGAAAATGAAGTAAATAATTATATCTCTGAAAAAGTTTCAATTTCTGATTCTTCTCAGAATATATCGAATGGTGTAGAAGCACTTAATCGTAAAAGTTATAATGAAGCTTTGATATTCTTTAATAAAGCTGAAAATACTTCTACAAATATTTCTAAACTTAGCTTTTATCGTGGTAAAACACACTTCTCAATGAATAGTTTTGATAAAGCATTCAGTGAGTTCGAAAAAATTTCTAATTCAGATGAAAATACATCTGAACTTTACTATTATTTAGGTGTTATATACCATAAAAAAGGTGAAGTTGAAAAAGCTAAAGATTATCTAAGAAAGTCTAGAGAAAATAACCCTAGCAGTACTTGGGGTAGAAAAAGTAGCATCTATTTATTGAAACTATAAATTTAAAAAGGGAGAAAAAAATATGGAAAAATACTTTGACAGAGTTGGAAAAGAACGTCTTGTAATGGAGCAATGGGATAAAGTAAGAGAAATCGAAGCTTTAGGAGTTTATCCTTTTGGAAAAAAATATGATAAAGTTCATATGATTGGAGACCTTTTATCATCTTCTCCAGAAGCTGAAACTATTTTCAAAACAGCTGCAAGAATAATGGGATTCAGAGAGCAAGGTAAAGCTGTTTTTGCTCATATTGAAGACCAGACAGGTAGAATTCAAGTTTACATAAGACAAGATCAAATAGGTGAAGAGTCTTTTGAAATAGTAAAAAAATTAGGTGCTGGAGACATTATCGGTGTTGAAGGACATTTATTTATGACTCAAAAAGGTGAATTAACATTAAGAGTTTCTAAAGTAGAATTACTTTCTAAAAATGTTAGAGCACTTCCTGAGAAATTCCATGGTCTTACTGACGTTGAAACTAGATACAGAAAAAGATATGTAGATCTTATTATGAACAGAGAAGTTAAAGAAACTTTCGTAAAAAGAGTTAAGATTATAAACGGAATTAGAGAATTCCTGAACGTTAAAGGATTCTTAGAGGTTGAAACTCCTATGATGCATCCAATTGTTGGAGGTGCTGCTGCAAGACCATTCATTACTCACCACAACGCTCTTGATATGGAATTATATTTAAGAATCGCTCCTGAGCTTTACTTAAAAAGATTAGTAATTGGTGGATTTGATAAAGTTTATGAAATCAACAGAAACTTCAGAAACGAAGGTATGTCAACTAGACATAACCCTGAGTTCACAATGATGGAATTATACCAAGCTTATGCTGATTATAACGACATGATGGATTTAACTGAAAGTATGTTCCAATATTTAGCAACTGAAGTTTTAGGAACTACTACTATAGAATATAATGGAAAAGAAATCAATCTTGATAAATTCAATAGAATTCATATGGTTGATATGATTAAAGATATTACTGGAGCAGATTTCTGGCAAGTTTTATCTCTTGAAGAAGCAAAAGCTTTAGCTAAAGAGAATAATGTTCATGTTGCTGATCATATGACTACAGTTGGACATATCATAAATGAATTCTTCGAACAAAAATGTGAAGAACATATTGTTCAACCTACATTTATCTTTGGTCATCCTGTTGAAATTTCTCCTTTAGCTAAAAGAAATGCTGAAGATGGAAGATTCACTGACAGATTTGAATTATTCATTGATGCTAGAGAATATGCTAATGCTTTCTCTGAGTTAAACGATCCTGCTGATCAAAGAGGAAGATTAGAAGCTCAAGTTGAAGAAGCTTTATTAGGAAATGATGAAGCTACTGCTGTTATTGATGATGATTATATTGAGGCTTTAGAATACGCTTTACCTCCTACAGGTGGATTAGGTATTGGTATTGATAGAGCTATAATGCTTCTAACTGGTGCTCCATCAATTAGAGACGTTATATTCTTCCCTCAAATGAAGAAAAAAGATTAATTATACTAAAGTGTTCCGAAAGGAACACTTTTTTTATATCTTTTTAATATTTTTAAAACATTAATTTGAAATTAAAAAAGCCCTCCTGGGGAGGAGGGCTTTTTTATAACACGGGGGAGTGTTAAAAAATAAAAAAGATTAAAATAGATTTTTGGGGGGTATATATAGATCTATTCAATCAAATTCGGTCTCATAATTAGTATATAATAAGAACACTTTTCTGTCAAGAATTTTTTTAGAACATTAGAATTTTTTAAATCGTTCTATTTTAAAACTATTGCACTAAATCTTTTTTTATAACTGCTAAAGCATATTGATGTGCATCTACTGTTGCACTTGCATAAGCAAATTTTGTTTCTCCTTCAAATAAACAGTTTAATAAAATTTGTTGCTGCTCATCTATATTCATTATTAATCTTTCTACAGTTAACTTTCCTTCTTTAAACTCTTCTAGTAACGCATAATAAATTGAATCAAATGTACTGCTATATATTTCATTTTGTACTTCTTCAAAAAACATAATTTCACGCCCTTTTTAGTATAGTTTATTTACTTTTTCATATTAACATTTTTTATTAAATATGTCAACAATTATCCTATATATGAAATCTCAAAATTTTGATGCACACCTAAGTACTTAGACTTTAGTTCTTTATAGTTTTCTTTTAAATATATCATTTGTCCAAACAAGCCTTCTGATGCATTTTTTATTGTTAATTTATTTTTTAATTCATTTCCATATTCATTCCATAAATTAGTGAAAAGTACATATAAAAAAACTAATGTTGTTGCTTGTATTCCTGAAAAATCTAATGTAATTTCTTCTTCTTTTTTTAAAACCTCTTTTATTCTATGGAAGAAAGCTTTTGCTTTTTCTGGATTTATTAACATTGAACTATTAAAATATTTTTTCAATTTTATTTTCATTTTATTTTCTCCTTAGTTAGTTTGATCAAAATGAACGGTATTTACAGTATAGTCTCTTTTACCAACTATATTTCCATTTTTATTGTAATAATTCCAAACTCCAATAGCTTGACCATTGTTAAAGTTACCTATTATATGTGGTTTTCCATTTTCGTAATATAATCTGAATAAACCATGATCTTTGCCTTTCAAATAGTATGTTTGAAATGTTTTATAACCACTTTGATTATAAAGAACGTATTTTCCATTCAATTCACCATTTTTCCAATTTTCAATTGATTTAATTTTTCCATTTTTATAAAAAGATAACCACTTCCCTTCTGGAATACCTGCTTTATAAAACTCTCTATCTTTTTGAAAAGTAACCATTCCTGTAAATGGTTTATTACTATTTTTTATAAAAATTTTTCCATTTTTATTTGAAATTTTTGAATAATCTATTTGGGAGTATTTTCCAAATAAAACTTGTGTTAATATAAAAAAGGTTAATATATTTTTCTTCAACATATTTAATCACCCGCTATTTTTTTTCAATCTCTATAATTTTTATAAATTTTTCAACTTTACTTTTTATAAAAAATTTATCATAAATAAATATTCCTAAAAAAGCTAAAACTAAACCTCCAAAACTCATCGTTATTTTTTTACCTTCAGATAAACTTATTATATCTCCTAAAAAATATCCTAAAAATAAAAATACCAATGGAATTATATAAACTATAAAAGCTGATTTAAAAATCACATTGTCTTCTAATTCAAACTTTATAACATCTCCAACTTCTATATTTTTATCTTCACAGATAAAATCTAAAGTATTTGATATTTTAGAAGTATCACTGCAATTATTACAATGAGAACAAGCACTTTCTTTATATATGGAAACTTTTAACTTATTTCCATATTTTTCTTTTACTAATCCACTACTTTTCATTTTGTGCTCCTTATTCAAATGATTATACTCAAATTATAACATATTTTTTTATTAACTTTAAAACTTTTTTTAAATAAAAAAAAGACAAAGGTTTTAACCTTCGTCATTTGAAAATCTATATATTATAATTTATCGTGTAAAGTTCCGCCAACAGTACATTTACAACCTAATCCTACTTCTACACATTGAATTGGATCTATATAAACTACATCCCAACCATCATCTTCACCATCGCCATATCCAACTTCACCTATGAACATTAGTTCAAGACCTTTTTCTTTTAATTCTTCTTCTGTCTGTCCAATTTTCTTTAAAAATTCCTCTTTAGTTAACATATGCGTCACTCCTAGCTTAAATTTAATTAATAACTTTTATAAGCTAATAATACACCATTTTCGTGTAGTTGTCAACTCTCAATTTCTTTTTTTAAAACTATTTTTTAAGTTTTAATTTCTAGTAAAAAATGTTATAATATTTTTTGGTAATATAAATATAGAAATGAGGTAAATAATGAAAGTTTTAGTTATAGGTGACGTTGTTGGAAATCCTGGTAGAACAACTTTAAAAGCATATCTTGATAAATATAAAAGTAATTATGATTTTATAATAGTTAATGGTGAAAATGCTGCTGCTGGATTTGGAATCACTGGTAAGCTTTGTGATGAGATTTTAAGTTGGGGAGTTAATGTTGTAACAAGTGGTAATCATATATGGGATAAAAAAGAAGTGTATGACTACTTAGATAGAACTAACAGACTTCTACGTCCACACAACTATCCAAAAGGAGTTCCAGGAACTGGATACTCTATTTTAAAGGATAAACAAGGAAATAAAATAGCTGTTGTATCTCTTCAAGGGAGAGTTTTCATGCCTCCTATTGATTGTCCTTTTACAACTTCTAATGCTCTTATAGAGGAAATCAGAAAAGAATGTAAACACATTATTGTTGATTTCCATGCTGAAGCAACTTCAGAAAAGTTAGCTTTAGCTAATTTTCTAGATGGAAAAGTTTCAGTTGTTTATGGTACTCATACTCATGTTCAAACTGCTGATAATAAAATCCTTTTAGAAGGTACTGGATATATCAGTGATGTAGGAATGACTGGCTCTGATAATGGTATTATTGGAATGACGAAAGAGTCTATTATTCCAAAATTCTTAACTGCTTTACCACAAAAATTTGAAATTGCAGAAGGTAAAGAAAGAATAAATGGATTAGATATTGAACTAGATGATGAAACTGGTGAATGTGTTAGAATTGAAAGAATCAACCTCTCTCTTTTTGAGTTAGGAATATTTAATTAGGAAGGTTTTTATGAAAGTTGTAGAAATAAAAATTATATTTGATAGTGATAATATTGAAAATACTCAAAAAGAAATTTGTGATCTTTTTTATGGATTTGGAGCTACTGGTTTAAAAATTGATGAACCATTAAAAACAAAAAATCCACTTGATTTTTACAAAGATGAAAAACGGTTTTTAATGGTTGATTATGCAGTTTCTGCATACTTCCCAATGAATCCTTATTCACAAAGAAGAAACGATTTAATTAAGAATGCTGTTGAAGAGAAATTCAATGATAGAGATGATGTTGTTTTTACTATTGATTTCTATGAATATGATGAAGAAGATTATCAAAATAGTTGGAAAAAATATTTATATCCAGAAAAAGTTAGTGAAAAGTTTGTTGTAAAACCAACTTGGAGAGAATATGAGCCTGAAGAAAATGAATTAGTTATTGAACTTGATCCTGGTAGAGCTTTTGGTACTGGTTCACATCCAACTACATCTCTTTGTCTTAAAATAATGGAAGAAAACATAAAACCTGGTAATTCTGTTATTGATGTTGGTACTGGTTCAGGTATCTTAATGATTGCTGCTGAAAAGTTGGGAGCTACTGATATTTACGGAACTGATATTGATGAACTTGCTGTTGAAGCTACAAAAGAAAACTTAGAATTAAATAATATTTCTTCTGAAACATCTAAAGTATTTTTAGGAGATTTAATTTCAGTTGTTAAAGATAAACAATTTGATGTTGTTGTTGCTAATATCTTAGCTGATGTTATCCTTCTTCTATTAAAAGATATCTTTAAGGTTGTTAAAAAAGACGGTTTAATTATCTTCTCTGGTATTATTGAGGATAAATTACCTGAAATTGTTAAACAAGTAGAAGAAAAAGGTCTTGAAATACTAGAAATAAAAAGAGATAAAGAGTGGAGAGCACTTCTTATCAAAGCCTAGGAGGATTTATGAAAAATTATATTATTGCCTTAGATGGGCCTGCTGGTAGTGGTAAAAGTACTATTGCTAAAGTAATTGCTAAAAACTTTGGATTGACATATCTTGATACTGGAGCTATGTACCGTATGGTTGCTCTTTATATGCTTCAAAATAATATTGATTTTTTTAATGAAAATGCTGTTGAAAGTGTTTTAGGTAATATAACTGTTGACATTATTGGTGATAAGTTTATTTTAAATAATGAAGATGTATCAGTACAAATAAGAACACCTGAAGTTACAAAAATTGTTTCTGCTGTTTCTGCTATTAAATCTGTTAGAATTAAGTTAGTGGATTTACAAAGAGATATTAGTAACGGTAAAAAAGTTATTTTAGATGGAAGAGACATTGGAACTGTTGTTTTCCCAAGTGCTGATTTAAAAGTTTTCTTAATTGCATCTGCTGAAGAAAGAGCTAAAAGAAGAGTTAAAGACTATTTATCTAAAGGAATAATCGAAGAATTTGAAACAGTTCTAAAGGATATTTTAGAAAGAGATCATACAGATTCTACTAGAAAAGAAAGTCCTCTAAAAAAAGCTGATGATGCTATTGAAGTAGATACAAGTTTTATGAATATAGAAGAAAGTGTTAAAGCTATATCTGATTTAATTCAAAATAAAATTGGAGTATAAAAATGCTTTATAATTTGTTTAGATTAATTCTTTATCCTTTTTTATTTGTTTTTTTATTATTTAGGTCAAAAAGTAAAGAGTTTATTTTTAGTAGATTATTTCAAAATTTGGCTACTCTAAAAAACAATGAAAACTATATATGGCTACATTGCTCTTCTGTTGGAGAAGTTAATCTTTCTGATGCTTTAATCAAAAAATTGAAAGAAAATTTTAATGATTATATTTTAATCACAGTTTTTACTGATACTGGTTATGAAATAGCTTTGAATAAATATTCAAAAGATGATAGAATATCTATATTAAAGTTTCCTTTAGATGATATTTTTGTACTAAAATCAATTTTTAAAAGAATAAAAGTTTCTAAAGTTATTTTAATAGAAACTGAAATTTGGCCGAATTTAATAACTCTTGCAAGTAGAGTTGCTAAAGTTTATATTGTTAATGGTCGAATCTCTACTAAAAGTTTTCCTAAATATAAGAAAATAAATTTACTTTTAAAATCTCTATTTTCAAAAATAGATGGATTTTTAATGCAATCTGAAGAAGATAAAAATAGAATTATTGAACTTGGAGCAAATTCTAATAAAGTTTTTGTAACTGGTAACTTAAAATTTGACATTTCTTTTGAAGAGTTTTCAAATAAAGATATGCTAAATTTAAAATCTTTAATTAAAGCTAATTCTAAAAAAATATTTGTTGCTGGAAGTACAAGAGAAGGTGAAGATTCTTTTCTTATTAATATTTCACAAGAATTAAAAGATACTCTTTTAGTACTTGTTCCTAGACACTTAGATAGAGTTCCTAATATTGAGCTTTTATTAGAAAACTCAAATTTGAAATATACAAAATTATCAAAATTAGAAAATTCTTCTACTCATGATGATTTTAAAGTTTTGATAGTTGATAAAATGGGCGTTCTCAAAAAGTTTTATTCTATTGCAGATATTACATTTGTTGGTGGAACTCTCGTTAATATTGGTGGTCATAGTTTACTTGAACCTCTTTTCTATGGTAAAACACCTATTTTTGGACCTTATTTACAAAATGTTAAAGATATTTCTAAAGATATTTTAGCTTTAAATATTGGTCATAAAGTCAGTAATAAAGAGGAATTTTTAAATGCTATTAACCTTTTAGAAACAAAACCTGTTTCTGAAAGTAAAATAAAAGAATTTTTCAAAAGCAATCAAAACGCTGCTGAAAAAACGATTAAATTTATGGAGGAAGAATGAAAGAAAGATTAGAAGATACTCTTTGGAAACACTTCTTTACTAATCCTAGAATTAATTATAACCCTTACATGGTTAAATTAGTTGAATACCCTAATCACATTATCTATGATAGTGAAATTATGGATTCTTACAGAGAAAACTGGAATCAAAAAGCTTTTGGTAATAGTAATCCTGTATATCTTGAAATAGGATCAGGAAGTGGTAATTTTGCTATTGGTATGGCAGCTAAATACCCTGAGAGAAATCACTTAGCTCTTGAAATAAGATTTAAAAGATTAGTTTTATCAGCAACTAAAGCTGTTAAAAGAGATCTTAATAATGTTGTTTTCTTGAGAAGACGTGGTGAAGACATTACAAAATTTATTGGTGAATCAGAAATTGAAGGACTTTATATTAATTTCCCTGATCCATGGGAAGGAAATGAAAAAAATAGAATACTTCAACCTAGATTATTCCAACTTTTAGATGTTATAATGAAAGTTGATGGTACTTTATTCTTTAAAACAGATCATGATCAATATTATGCTGATGTTTTAGAGTTTGCTAAAGATTTAGCTAATTATGAAGTTGTATACAATACAGCTGATTTACATAATAGTCCTAAGGCAGCTGATAATATCAGAACAGAGTTTGAAGATTTATTTATATGTAAGCACAACAAAAACATTAACTATATTGAAATAAAAAAAATCAAATAATGAAATAATACTTGGAGGTATTTAAATGGCAGGATATGTTGTAGTTGGAACTCAATGGGGAGACGAAGGAAAAGGAAAAATTATAGATGTTCTTGGAGATAGAGCAGATTACGTTGTTAGATTCCAAGGTGGAAACAATGCTGGTCATACAGTTGTTGTAAATGGAGAAAAATTTATTCTTCACCTATTACCATCTGGTATGTTACACGGACAAGGTAAATGTATAATCGGACCTGGTGTTGTTGTTGATCCAAAAGTACTTTTAAAAGAACTTGATACATTAGAAGCTAAAGGAGCTAAAGTAGATCACCTATTTATAAGTGATAGAGCTCATCTTATTATGCCTTACCACATTCAACTTGATATATTAAAAGAGGAAAAAAGTGGAGAAAATAAAATTGGAACTACTAAAAGAGGAATTGGACCTTGTTACTCTGATAAATTCTCAAGAGTTGGAATTAGAGCTGTAGATTTATTGGATATGGAATTATTTGCTAAAAAATTAAAAATGAACTTAGAAGAAAAAAATGAACTTTTCACAAAAATATTCAATGCTCCAACTATGAATTTTGATGAAATATTTGAAGATTACAAAGGGTACACTGAAAGATTAAAGCATAGAATCATTGATGCTACTCCTGAAATTAATAAAGCTTTAGATGATGATAAATTCGTTTTATTTGAAGGAGCTCAAGCTATGATGCTTGATATCAACTACGGTACATACCCTTACGTTACTTCTTCTTCACCTACAAGTGGAGGAGTTACAACTGGTGTTGGAATCTCACCTAAGAAAATTGATAAAATAATTGGAGTTATGAAAGCTTATACAACTAGAGTTGGAGAAGGTCCTTTCGTTACTGAGTTAAACAATGATTTAGGAGAAAAAATTAGACAAGTTGGTGGAGAGTTTGGATCTACTACTGGAAGACCTAGAAGATGTGGATGGTTAGATTTAGTTGTTGGTAAATATGCTGTTGATATAAATGGTTTAACAGATGTTGTTATAACTAAAATTGACGTTTTAAGTGGATTAGACACTTTAAACATCTGTACTGGTTATGAAATTGATGGAAAAGTTTATACAAGTGTTCCTGCTGCTACAGAAAAATTAGCATTTGCTAAGCCAATATATGAAGAGTTACCTGGATGGACTGAAGATATCTCTAATATGAAAGATTATGATCAATTACCTGAAAATTGTAAAAAATATCTTGCTAGAGTTGAAGAGTATTTAGGATGTCCTATAACTGTTGTTTCAGTTGGACCTGATAGAAGCCAAAATATCTTCTTAAAAGATATATAAGAAAAATTAAACCCCTAGGAAACTAGGGGTTTAAATTTAGGAGGATTTAAATGTTGGAACGAATTCTTATTATAAATACCGGTGGTACTATTGGAATGGTAAATAGTGAAGACAATAATCCAAACAGTCCTTTAAGACCAGCTAAAAGTTGGCATGAAGTTTCTAAAAATCATCCATTATTAGAAACATTTTCTGCTGATTATTGCCAAATACCTACTCTGATTGATTCTTCTGACATGAATCCTGGTATTTGGATTGATATTTTAGAAATTATTAAAAAAAACTATTATAGCTACAGAGGTTTTGTAATTCTTCATGGAACAGATACTATGTCATTTACTGCATCAGCACTATCTTTTATGCTTAAAAATCTTGATAAGCCCGTTGTTCTAACTGGATCTCAAGTTCCTTTAATAACTCCAAGAAGTGATGCTCTTCAAAATCTGATTACGTCTATTCAAATCGCTGGAAATAGAATTTATGGTGTTAAAAGTATCCCAGAAGTTACAATTTGCTTTAGAGATGAGCTTTTAAGGGGAAACCGTGCAAGAAAAATTGATGCTACAAATTATTTTGGATTCTCATCTCCCAATTATACACCTTTAGGAGAAATCGGTTGTGAAATTAAGATAAATGATAAAAAAGTTTTAGGCATGCCTAAAAATGAGTTTTATATTGATGCATTTATAAATCCAAATGTACTTATAGTTGAAATTTTTCCTGGAATGAATCCATTATATATTAAAACTTTAGTAGAGGTACACTCTGAAATTAAAGGTATTATTTTAAAAACATATGGAAATGGAAACGCTCCTACTTCAGAAGAATTTATTTCATCTTTAGAGTATATTATAAACTCTGGTGTTAGTGTTGTTAATATAAGCCAATGTGCAACTGGTGCTGTTAAAATGGGTTTATATGAAGCTAGTAGTGCTTTAAAAAAAATCGGAGTTATAAGTGGTGGAGATATGACTCCAGAAGCTGCTATAACTAAGCTTATGTACCTTTTAGGTAAAAATCTATCTCCAGAAAATATTAAGTTATTCATGGAAAGTGAAATTTGTGGTGAAATTACTGTTTGAAGGAGTTTTATGAATAAAGAGTTATGGAAAAATAATAAAAATGGCAAACTTTATGAAGTATTAAATTACAATATTTTAAACTGTACAAACGAACAAGATGGTGAAATAATGTATTTATATAGAGTTTTTTCAGAAACAGTTTTAGACTCTAATGGTAAAGAAATGATTTTTGTTCGTTCTGAAGATGAATTTAAAATTAAATTTACAAAACTATAATAAAAACCAGGTCAAAAGACCTGGTTTTATTATTACTTATCAAACTTTATTGGTTTTATTGTATCACTTGTTTTACCCATTTTATAGTTTGCTTCAAATTCATCTTTAAATTCATTGAATCTTTCATTTTTTATTGCTGTTCTTGAATCTTTCATAAGCTTTATTAAGAAGTGCAAGTTGTGATATGTTGCTAATCTTCCACCTAATATTTCTCCAGCTTTAAATAGATGTCTTATGTAGCCTCTTGTATAATTTCTACAAACATAACAATCACAACTTTCATCCAATGGTCTAGTATCTTCAGAATAAGCTGCATTTTTTATTACAAGTCTTCCATACTTTGTAAATACAGTTCCATGTCTTCCTATTCTAGAAGGCTGAACACAATCCATCATGTCTATTCCCGCTGCTACTGCTTCTAGCATATCTAAAGGTTCACCAACACCCATTAAATATCTAGGTTTATCTTCAGGTAATTTTTCTACTATGTAATCTAAAATTCTATACATATCTTCTCTTGGCTCTCCAACAGCTAGTCCACCAATTGCATATCCTGAGAAATGTTCATCCATTTCACCTAATTCTTTTAAACTTTTATCTCTTAAATCTTCATAAACACCACCTTGAACAATTGCAAATAATCCTTGTTCATCAGGTCTTTGGTGAGCTTCAACACATCTTTTTGCCCATCTTGTTGTTCTTTCAATTGATGGAATTAAGTACTCTTTAGATGACATTCCTGGAGGACACTCATCAAAAAGCATAACTATGTCTGAACCTAAGTTGTTTTGAATATTAATTGA
The DNA here is from genome assembly GCA_051652625.1 of Cetobacterium sp. Lineage (GTDB taxonomy): Bacteria > Fusobacteriota > Fusobacteriia > Fusobacteriales > Fusobacteriaceae > Cetobacterium_A. Next base: position 3,597 of record JBOFUO010000055.1, on the reverse strand, counting down.
TTTTTCTGGAGAAATAAAATGTTTTGATCCATCTAAATGTGATCTAAAATATACTCCCTCTTCTTTAATCTGTCTTAAGTCTCCTAAACTAAATACTTGGAAACCTCCACTATCTGTTAATATTGGTTTTTTCCAATTCATAAATTTATGTAATCCACCAAATTTTGCAACTAGTACATCACTAGGTCTTAAATATAGATGGTATGTATTTCCTAAAATTATTTCAGAACCCATTTCTTCTAATTCTTCTGGAGTCATTCCTTTTACTGTTGCTTGTGTTCCTACAGGCATGAATACAGGTGTTTCTATTTCACCGTGTGGTGTTGTTATTTTTCCTATTCTAGCTTTTCCATTTTTAGCGTATAGTTCATACGTTACTGGTAATTTTCTACTCATTCTTCTCTCCTATCTATCTACTGATATTACATCTTTTATTTTTAATAGATGATTAACCAATTGCTTGTACTCATCTTTATTATTTAACTCTACTGTTACTTTCATTACTGCTATTGTATCTAAGCCTTTTTTTATGTTATGAGAATTTAAAGATAGTACATTTATTTTATGATTTGAAACAGTTGTAACTACATCCATCAATATATTTTGTCTATCTACAGCTCTTATCGTAAATACGAATATATATTTATGTTTTTTAGCTGGAACATCTAATAGTTTTTGATCCCATTTGACATCTATAACCCTTGCTGCATCGTGATTTACCATTGATAAGTAATTTGGACAATCTTTTCTATGAATAGCTATTCCTGTTAACTTAGTTACATAACCACCTATATCGTCTCCTGGTAATGGTGTACAACATCTAGCAAATCTAATCAATGTATTTTCAGTTCCATCAATAACTATTCCTTGATCATCTTTTTTAGCTGATTTTTTCTTTACTGGTTCTTTTATAAAATCTTCTATTTTATTTTCTTCATATACTCTATTTTTTTCTTGCTCTATTTTTACTTTAGCTATAATAACTTCTACTTTACTTTTAGTTTCTCCCATATGGAAATAGAAATCATTTAAAGTTGGCATATTATGCTTTTCTAAATGTTTTTTTAGAATCGCTCCTTCTTCAAATTCTTTTAAAGAAACTCCAATTTTATTTAACTCTTTTTCTATTAATTCTTTTCCAACTTTAATATTTTCATCTAACTTTTGATCTTTAAGCCACTTTTTTATTTTACTTTTTGCACTTTGAGTTGCAACAATATCTAGCCAATCATTTCCTGGTCCTTTTGATGTTTTAGAAATTATAATTTCCACTCTATCTCCATTATTCAGCTTATAATCTAAAGGTACTATTTTACCGTTTACTTTTGAACCAATACACTTAATTCCAATTTCAGTATGTATATTAAAAGCAAAATCAATTGGTGTTGCACCTTGTGCTAATTCAACAACATCACCTTTAGGAGAAAATACAAAGACCGTTTCTTTTACAATATCTCCTGTTACATCTTTTATGAACTCTTGAGTATTCTCAGCACCTTGATTTAGTTCAACTATATTTTTTAACCAACCATACACTTGATCTTTTTTACTTATTTTTCTATTTTCTTTATAACTCCAATGTGCAGCTATTCCCTCTTCTGCTACTCTATCCATACTTTCAGTTCTAATTTGAATTTCAACAAATTTACCTAAAGGAGCTACTATTGTTGTATGAATTGATTGATAATTATTTGACTTTGGTACAGCTATATAGTCTTTAAATCTACCTGGTACAGGTCTGTAATTACTATGTATCACTCCCAAAGTATTATAGCACTCAGCTTCAGAATCTAAAATTATTCTAATTCCTATTAAATCAAATATTCCATCAAAGTCTTTTCCTTTTTCAAACATTTTTTTATAAATACTGTAAAAATGTTTAAATCGTCCTCTAACTTTTCCAAAAATTTGTACTTCATTTAATAAACGAGTTATATTATCAACCATATCTTCTAAATATTTTTTTCTTTCATCTTTTTTTTCGTCAATTAAAGCTTTTATATCTCTGTATTTTTCAGGTTCTAAATAATATAAAGACATATCTTCTAACTCCCACTTTATCTTTGCTATTCCCAATCTATGTGCTAATGGAGCATAAATTGATAAAGTTTCATGAGCTATTCTTTTCTGTTTTTCTGGTGGCATAAATTTTAAAGTTCTCATATTATGAAGTCTATCTGCTAATTTTATAATTATAACTCTAACATCTTTTGCCATAGCTATTATCATTTTTCTTATATTTTCATCTTGATTTTTTGTACCATTTGGTAATTGGTCGAGTTTTGTTACTCCATCCACAAGATGAGCAACTTTATCTCCAAAATTATATTTTATATCTGCAATAGTTATTAAAGTATCTTCTACTATATCGTGAAGTATACCTGCTACTATTCCATCAGTATCCATCTTCATATCTATTAAAATTTTTGTTACTTCTACAGGATGTATTATATAGCTATCACCTGATTTTCTGTACTGTCCTATGTGGCATTCTTCTGCAAAAAAGAAAGCCATTTTAATTTTTTCTTTATCTACTTTTAAATTATTTTTTTCTATTTGACTTTCTATCTCTTGCCAATATTTCATAAAACACCTCTTTCTACAAGACTATACAAATAAGGCGACACAACACTGTGCCGCCCTAAAATTATTAATACTTCATTAAAGCTAGTGTTGGGTATCCACCTAACTTTTCTCTACCATTTAAATCTTCTAGCTCAATTAAAAATGCTAATCCAGCAACTACTCCACCTAGCTCTTCAATTAATTTTATTGTAGCTTCAATTGTTCCACCAGTTGCAAGTAAATCATCAACTATTAATACTCTTTGTCCTGGCTTTATAGAATCCTTGTGCATACATAAAACATTTGAACCATACTCTAAATCGTAAGCGTATTCAATAACTTCTCTTGGTAATTTTCCTGGTTTTCTAACTGGTGCAAATCCAACACCTAATGCATAAGAAACTGGACATCCAAATATGAATCCTCTTGCTTCTGGTCCTACAACTAAATCTATATTATGATCTTTTGCAAATTCAACAACTTTATCAGTTGCAAATCTATAAGCATCTCCATTTCCCATTAAAGGTGTTATATCTCTAAATTTTATTCCTGGTTTCGGATAATCCTCTACTAATGCTACATACTTTTTTAAATCCATTTGTTCCTCCTAAAAAACACTCTTTTTTAATTTTATTTTTTTATGATTATCTATAAATTATTTTGAAATTAAGTTTGAAGCTCTCTTTGCTTTTTCTTTATCTCCATTTTTATAGTATAATTTTACCAATTGATTCAGAATCTCTTTATCTATATTATTATTAGTTAAATAGTTTTTTAAAACTCTTTCAGATAAATCATCTCTTTTTAAAGTAAACATATAAAATTCTGATAATTTTAATGTGTTTGCTTTATTTTTTTTCACTTTATTTTCTACTAATAAAAGTGATTCAACTTTTAATTTTTCTATACTTTTTATACTTTCTAAATATGATTCAAAAAATAAATTGTTATTAAAAATAGAATCATTCTCTATTTTTTCATAATAATTTAATGTTTCTTTGTATTTCTTATCTAAATATTTAATATATCCTA